>CAYJGX010000054.1:0-14587 GCA_964369795.1 uncultured Spirochaetaceae bacterium | reverse complement strand
AAAACTATACAAATCCATCAACAAAATTCCCCATAACAGAGCTCTTCTTTTTAGGAGAATCCATTCCTCTTTATTTGTGGGGGCAGGTGACTAGGACAGTAATCGCACAAAGAGCAATCGATTATATTCCAAGTTGCTATTGCGTCTATCAAGAAGATTTGCTCTTAAATTTTTTCTTTAGCTTTTTTGCAAAATCCTTTTCAAGTACAAGCAAATGCTATTACCAGTGGAATATTGGGAACGGAATTAGCACCACCCATGAAGAGCTTTCCTCCACTCAGTGGGAAATGCGTTGCACAAGCGCCCTAGTGTACAAAATTATTTTTCCCTTTATCAATCAACTCGAAGACAAAGACTTTGCCCTTGCTTTAAGCGAGGCGATTCAAACAAACGCCTTTACCGTTGTGCGAGCCCTACTTAAGGCGTTGCAAAGCCAAATTTCGCTCGACTACCGCAAAGAGGCCTACGAACATTTGGTTAGCCAATTTGGAGATGTCATTGTAGCAAAGGTCGAAAAGGCGATTCAATAATTTTATGTGTGTGCTGTTGGGTTTATAAAAGTTTAACTCTCGTGTATTGACAAATTTACGCTTTTTAAGTTATATTATAAATGTTACAAATTATGGAGCGGTGTCCGAGTGGTCGAAGGAGGCGGTCTTGAAAACCGTTGATCCGCGAGGGTCCAAGGGTTCGAATCCCTTCTGCTCCGTATCGCTAACTTTAACAAGTTAGCAAATTATGGTGAGGTGCGAGAGAGGCCGAATCGGGCTCCCTGCTAAGGAGTTGAACCTCAAAAGGGTTCCGAGGGTTCGAATCCCTCCTTCACCGAATAAAGAAGGTTCGAAGTTATTTCGAATCCTTTTTTTTACAGTTTTTTCTGTACCTATAGCTCAGTTGGATAGAGCGTTAGATTGCGGATCTAAAGGCCAGTGGTTCGAGTCCACCTAGGTACACATCTGGAGAGATGCGAGAGCGGTTGAATCGGGCAGACTCGAAATCTGTTGTGGGCTTGTGCTCACCGGGGGTTCGAATCCCCCTCTCTCCGTTCTTACCCCATAGGGATTCGAAACAGAAAAAGTACTCCTGTTTCCCCTTAAAGCGAGCTGGCGAGGAAGGGGTGTTACAAATTAAAAGCCGTAAGGCTTTATTTTTTTATGATACATCATTGGAGTGGTGTCCGAGTGGTTTAAGGTGCACGCTTGGAAAGCGTGTGTGCAGAGATGTACCGGGGGTTCGAATCCCCCCTACTCCGTTTAATTTGGTTCTTCAGCGTTGATTGCTGGGACCCGTGCTAAGGTTGACCGCCCAACCCCGTCAGGACCGGAAGGTAGCAGCGGTAAGTGGTTTTGCTTTGAGCCGCGGACCTCTCAGTAGGAGTTGAAGAACCTTTTTTCTTTTTATGGAGGGTTTTTTATGTCCTATGAAGTAACGGCTACTAAAGAGCGTCCACACGATTTTACCACACTAGCGGGTCAAGAATTCGTCGTCTCAACTTTAAAAAATGCAATTGATACCGACCGCATTGCCCACGCCTACCTTTTCTCGGGTCCACGTGGGGTTGGAAAAACCTCCTCTGCACGGATTTTAGCCCGTGCTCTAAATTGTGAAACTGGACCCACTGGCAATCCGTGTGGTGTCTGTAGTAATTGCGAGAACATTCAAGCTGGAAACTCCATCGATGTTATCGAAATTGACGGCGCCTCAAACACATCTGTCAACGATATTAGAACGATTAAAGACGAGGTTCAGTTCGCTCCAAATGCATCAAAATTTAAAATTTATATAATAGACGAAGTTCACATGCTCTCTAACAGTGCCTTCAATGCTTTGCTAAAGACCATCGAAGAGCCACCTGAATATATTATTTTTATTTTTGCGACCACGGAAATTCATAAGGTTCCTGCGACAATTAGAAGTCGATGCCAGCAATTTAACTTTCGGCTTATTCCTACCGAAACCATTCAATCCCTCCTAGCAAAAATTTCAAAGGAAAATGGGATTTTAGCAGATGATGATGCCCTTTTTTGGATTGCGAAGGAGGCAACGGGTTCTCTACGTGATGCCTATACTTTATATGATCAGGTTGTCGCCTTTTCAAACAATGTGATCACTCTTGCAAAAATCCGTGAAAAATTGGGACTTGTAGGCCTCGATCAAATTAATGATCTTATTACACACGCCATCAACAAAAACCGAGAACTTGCCCTTATCGCTCTCGACTCTATTTTGATGAGCGGTATTTCTGCTGAGCAATTTATTATCGACTTAACGGAATATTTTAGATCTCTTTTATTGATTAAATCTGGCATCAGGCGAGAAACACTGCTTGGTTCTAAGCCAGATGCTTTTAACCAAGAGGCAATCCAAAAGCTTTCACCAACCCAAATTGAGGCAGCAATTAGCTATCTACTCAATTTATACCGCAATATTCGCTTTTCTCTAAGCCAACGTTTTGAACTAGAGTTGCTTGTTTCAAAACTTTGCGAACTTACCTCTTTCTTTTCGCATCGCGAATTATTACACCTTATTTCCCATATCAAAAAAGAACTAATCCAGGGAACTCCTCCTCAGGAGGCAGAAAATGCCACAAAACCAGCACCATTCACCCTTCCAAAAATCGATTCCCCTATCCCTACGGCTCATCCTACTCTACAATCTAATCAACCCATCAATGACGAGCCTCAACATCAACATCAACCTAAAACACAAATCCAAATGCCCTCAAATATTAAACCAGAGGTCAACCCTCTAACGGTCACAAATCCAGATATCGCTGCGCAGTTTAACGCTTCCGACCATCAAGCTAAAATTGACGCTGTTATTAAGGCTGTCAACCATTCGCGCAATGCCGTCTTAGTCAGCGCTTTAACCAATGCAAATGCTTGGGAATTTCAAAACAATGACCTCATCCTCTATGTGAGCGAACCCTATTACAATGAAACCATTACTAGAAATCTAAAAGAGGTTTCCTCTTTGCTTAGCCAGCTTGCGGGACGCCCTTTTTCAACTCAAGTGATTTTGCAAAAAAAATCATCTGCCGATGAAGTCGAAGAAGATGAAGGATTGCAACTTGCAGTAAAGGTCTTTCAAGGCCAAATTGTTGATGAAAATGAAATTTAACGGGGGTAGCGATGGACGCTCTTACTTCTCTTGCTAAAACTCTTTCAAAAATCCCCGGAATGGGGCTTAAAACAGCGACTCGGATTGCCTATTTTTTATTAAGCTCCGATCAATCCTACAACTCCAAACTTGCTAGCGAAATTTCAACACTTCAAGAAAAAATTAAACACTGCTCGCTTTGTGGGCGTTTTACAGAGGAAGACCCTTGCCCGATTTGCGAAGATCCCGAACGAAACAAAGAGTTAATTTGTGTGGTTGAAGATGCCCGCGATGTCCAGAATTTGGAGTCGACTGGCGAATTTAAAGGCTTGTATCACGTTTTAGGAGGGGTTCTCTCCCCAATTGATGGAATTGGACCCGAGCAGCTTCGAATTAAGGAGCTCGTTACCCGCATTAAAGAAAACAATGTGAACGAAGTGATTCTCGCAACCAATCCCACGGTCGAAGGGGATACGACGGCCTTCTTTTTAGTGCGTGAATTAACCCCTTTAAATATAAAAATATCCCGACTTGCATCGGGACTTCCTGTGGGTGGTGATTTAGAATATGCAGACCGCCTTACGCTTGCGCGCTCTTTAAGTGGGCGAATCGTGGTGCAAAACTAAACCGAATCTATTTTCCAAGACAAAAACTTGAAAACATCTCGTTTAAGATATCGGCGGATGTCACCTCGCCTGTCAATTGGCCTAGTGCGTCGAGGGCCTCTTTCATCTCTACCGCAATCCCGTCTAAAGCGAGCATGAGCCCACTTTCATCGGCTTCAAACTCTTCTAAAACTCGGTTTAGAGCCTCCACAGCGTGCTCTAGCCACTCTTTTTGCCGTAAGGAGTCTATAACTACCGCCCCATCCGTTTCGCGGCCTTTAAGGAGCTCTGTGAGCCTCTTTTCGACCCAATTCACCAAAGCAGAAAAACCTTCTCCCGTTTTTGCACTAAGCCCAACAAAATCTGGCGGGATTAAACGATGCGCCAACGGGTCATCGATTTTATTCCACAGGGTCAAACAGCGATCCCCATAATAGGAAATCTCTTCCAATTCGTCCGCATTCGCTCCCATTTTGCCATCGATTAAATATAAAACCAAGTCGGCAGAATCGATCACTTCCTTCGCGCGGCGAATCCCCTCCGCTTCGATGGGATCGTCTGTTTGCCGGATACCGGCTGTATCGTACAACTGCACGGCAAGTCCTTTCAATGAGACCCAAGCCTCCAGATAATCCCGCGTGGTTCCATGTATATTCGAAACGATGGAGCGATCCTCCTTTAAAAATAAATTAAATAGAGAGGACTTGCCGGAATTTGTCTTCCCGCAAAGGGCGATTCGAACCCCTTCCCGAACCCATTTACCCGCCTCATAACTCTCTAACAGTTTCTTTAACCTGGTAACGGCCTCCCGCACCTCGACAATCGGCAAATGAACCTCATCGTCTATTTCGTCACCTGGATAATCGAGCTGCAGCGAAATAACCGAACTCGCCCGAATCAGCAGCTCTTTTGCACCATCGATTTGCTTTGCTAGCGTTCCCGCCAACCGATTTAAAGCCGTTTCATGCCCCCGTTTAGACTTAGACTTGACCAACTCGTGAACTGCCTCTGCTTGCGTTAAATCGAGCTTCCCATTCATAAAGGCACGAAAGGTAAACTCCCCGGGCAACGCCTGCCGAAAACCGTGTTGCGAAAGCAATTTCAAAATCATCTGGATCCCAGGCAAACTTCCATGCCCCATTAGTTCCACCGCTTCCTCGCCTGTATACCCGCCCCCATCTCGATAAACGAGAGCCACAACTTCATCGACTACAACACCGCTCGCCGGATCCATCAACTTTCCAAAAACGGCTTGTTTGTGCCCCGCTCCTTCCAACTTTTTCCAAGGCTTAAAAATCTCTTTAAACAACGAAATCGCACCCTTCCCCGAAGTCCGAATCATCGCCACAGCACTCTCGGCCATCGGTGTGGCAAGCGCCATAATGGGTTCTTCCGTTTGATAATTTTGCATTTCGTCCATATTCTTTCCTTTTCTGGCCGTTAAATTTATCGGACTTCCCGTCCTTAACGCAATATAACACAAATTTTAGACAAAAAAAAGAGGTTGCCCGTAGACAACCTCGTATTACAAAGAGCTCATTAGCCCGAATAACCACTAAAGTTATTGTAAAATTGTAAGTTCAAATCATTAAAGTTGATATGGAAACCAAGCACAACGTCAAGTAATCCAGCAACGTTAATAATTAAGTTTGCATAGGCTTTTGATGTGTAACCTTCTCGATTGTCACGAGCAAATTGATAATCGCGCTCTGCCCAAAAATTTGCAAAGTTTCCATCGTAATCTCGATAATAGTATACATCAAATCCAGTTTCGATTCTTGGCTTCAAGAAAGGCATGACATTAAATTGCTCTCTACTAAAATTAAGTCCCACTTGATTCAAGAAACCAAACACCGCATCTTCCGCCTGAGCAAAATCGATGTTTGCCTGTGGCGTCGACCATGCTTTTAAATCCAAAATGGTGATTTCTGGTAAATACATTGTGAAACGAGTCCCAAACCCTGTATTAAACCGAGGACTTCCTGAACGAATTACTAACGGAATGTATCCATCCCAACCTAGTTCACTTGTCCAATTGATATGACCCCACGCTTGGATTTTTCCACTAAATACATTTGCAATCTTGTCTGGTGCAATATCCCATAATGTTTTTTGACCCGCTAGATTAAATCCTGTAAAGTAGTAATCGGCTGTTGGGGTATATTCCATAAAGGGCTTACCCCCTGTACCAAAGTCAACTTCGGATGATTGTAGGTCGGTTGTTCGCCAAGTCCGATAAACGCCTTCCAAAATACTCTCGTTAATGTACCAGTAATATGGATTTCCACGTCGGTCTTTCTTTTGAGATTTATTTCCATAGACGTTAGGGTTCATTACCCCTGGTGCAATTTCAAATCGGAAGGAAGTAGAAATGCTATCGCTTAACCCGTGAGTATAACGTTGGTTAGGTGCTTGCGTATGGCTATAAGATATAGATGCAATCAATTTATTTAAGACGGACATCTCTTTATCTGGAAAATCGGTTTGAAATAAAAGTTGTTCTGACAATGGATTGTTGTCTTCGAGCCAATATTGAAAAGAGCCTTTGTATGCAAAATAGAAATTAACATTTGAACCAGGAGAATTAGGAGCTTTTACATTTTGATACCATTCGAGTCCCCATTCTGCAAAGGCAACATCATATTGAGACTCGACATATTTTTTTCCTTCTTCTCGTCTCATGTTTTGGATATGCCAAAAATCTTCATTCCACCATTCACCAAATTCACCTTCGGCATATTCGATAGCATTTCCATCGATCCCGCGGTTATAGCTCATAACCTTTACACCACCCCCGAAAGGGATTTTAATTGTAGTTGCACTTCCTAAAATATCTAATCCAGAAATTTCTAAGCCGATGCCAGAAACCCCTGCGGGAATAGGAATATTAAAAATTTTCCATGTTCCTAGTTTTAGCGGCAAGTTCAAAAAGCCAAAATAATCGGAATAAAAGTAAGCTAGCCTTTGTCTGTCATAAAAGGTAAAATTCCCAGTCCCAAAGATAAAGTCAAATTTCGCCTTTGAGGCAGGTGCTTCCTCCGCAGTTTCTGCGGGTGTTTCGCTAGCTGCCTCTGCAACCACTTCGCTTTCGGAAGCTATTTCTTCAGTAGCGACAACTTCTTCTAGGAGAGTCTCGTCAGGTGCAACTTCTGCTGTTGTACTAGCTTCGGCTTCTTCTATTTGCACGGGTGCCTCTTGTGCAAAAATCGATACAAAACTAAATAATAAAGCGAACAACAACAATACGGATTTCTTCAAAGAAGGCATAGATATCTCCTCAACATAACATTCTTTTTTATATAGGAATATTAATAAAATGTTATACCCTCTTTGGCAATCTGTCAAGAAAAAAAAATAATAATATCACTTTTTTGGGTAGACTAAAGTTACTTTCAAGAGTTATGATGTTTTTAAAGGAGTTATTATGAAAAATTTTCTCATATTTCTTTCGTTATTTTTGGTGAGCCTTAGTTTAAGTGCTCAATCGTTTGATTCCGCAGCTTCAAGTGCAATACCTCAGACGGTAGCAGAAGTGGTTATTAAGAACGAAACAGGATTCCCTCTGACCCAAATGTTTATCACTAAATCATCCACGGATCTTTGGGGCAACGAAGTGCTAAAAGGCAAAGCGGTTATCACGCCTAACAGCAGCATAAAGATTTCTCTCTCTATTTCCGAATTTGATAACAATTACGACTTTAAATTTTTAGACGAAAATGGAAATATCTTTGTAAAATATGAATTTACTGTCAACAACTCAACAACTCTCACTGTTTACGAATCAGACAGCGAAGGCTCCATGCCATCCGCAGATTCCATCACACCAGAAGAGGCAGAAATTTATTCGACAAAATCGGCTCTCCCTAAAAAATATATTAATGGCTATCAACAAGGTTTTCTAAACGGTTATTCAGCGGGGTATCAAGCAGGATACGAAGCGGCGAAAAGAGAGCTTTCCGCACAGAATAATTCCGAATTTACATACTAAAATCAAAGAAAAGAATTAAATTCATGTATTTAGTTCTTTTACGCTCTGGTAGCTCAGCTGGATAGAGCAGCCCCCTCCTAAGGGGCAGGTCATGCGTTCGAATCGCGTCCAGGGCAAAAAGGCCGTCTTGCAATTTTATTTGCTAGACGGCCTTTTTTGTGCTATAATTTCATCATGAACATGATCTCAATCATTCAAAAGAAAAAAGAGGCGCATGCGTTATCGAGCGAAGAAATTCAATTCTTTATTAACCGTCTTTGTGATGGTTCCATACCAGACTACCAGGCCTCGGCTTTGCTTATGGCCATCTGTATTAACGGCATGAACGAAGAGGAGACAAACGCATTAACTTTTGCCATGCGAGACTCTGGCACCATTTCGGATTTAAGCTCCATTCCTGGAATCAAGGTAGACAAACATAGCACAGGCGGCGTTGCAGACACAACCACGCTTATCGCCTTGCCAATCGCCGCCGCCTGCGGGGTCCCTATTGCAAAAATGAGCGGAAGGGGCTTAGGCCATACGGGAGGAACTCTCGATAAATTGTCGGCCATTCCTGGCTACCGCATTGAACAAAGCCCAAGCGAAATCCAACAAATTGTAGAAAAATGCGGAGTTGCTTTAGTAGGACAATCGAAGGATTTCGCCCCCGCAGACAAAAAACTCTATGCCCTGCGCGATGTCACCGCGACCGTTGCCAGCTTGCCTTTAATTGCTTCTAGCATAATGAGTAAAAAACTAGCAAGCGGAAGCGATGCCCTTGTCTTAGATGTAAAAACAGGCTCAGGTGCTTTCCTAAAAAGCCAAGAAGAGGCAAAAGAACTAGCCAAAATTTTAGTCAAAATTGGCAAAGCAGCCAACCTAGAAACACGAGCTGTTATTTCTGACATGAACCAACCCCTAGGCCAAGCCATAGGAAATTCGTTAGAAATAATGGAGGCCTGCGACATTTTAAAAACGGGTAAAGTTACCGCACTGACAAAAGTATCTCTTACTATTGCGGCCCAAATGATTTTGCTAGCAAAAATTGAAAAAACCTATACCGATGCCATGCTTCTCGCCATGCAAAACCTCAACAACGGCTTTGCTTTTCGCAAACTCAAGGAAATGGTTTCCGCCCACGGTGGAGACATTACCTACCTCGAAACCCCTTCAAAACTCGCTCTTTCTGCACACAAACAAGACCTTCTTAGCTTAGACGAAGGATATCTTATCCATGTCGAAACAGAAGAAATAGGCAGAATCGCCATGACTCTAGGTGCAGGTCGCCTAAAAATTGATGATGATATCGATTTAGGTGCTGGAATCTGGTTTAATCCTCGTATCGGCGACTATATTAACAAGGGCGATCGCATTGCAACCCTATGGAGCAACGACATATCTGCACTAGAAATCGCAACCCAAAACTTATATAAAGCCCTGAAATTATCGACCTTTGCTCCTAATAAACTTTCTAAATCTGTCTACGATGTTATCTCTTAAATTCACATAAGGAGTTTTTATGAATAAGCCCGATTATTATTCTCGCATAGAAGAAGCCGCCAATACAGTTCTTGCCAACCTCCCAAAAATCCCAAGGACTGCTATTATCTTAGGCTCTGGATTAGGAGATTTTGTCGATCAATTATCCGATTCAATCTCGATTCCCTTTTCAGAGATTCCTTGTTTTCCTTTATCCACCGTAAAAGGCCACGAAGGAATTCTCGTTGGTGGCTACCTTGCAGAGAGCTACATTATTGCAATGAAAGGTCGCCTTCATTATTACGAAGGACACCCCATAGAAAATGTTGTTTTCCCAATTCGCTTGTTTCAAAAAATAGGCATACAAAATTTAATTTTAACAAATGCAGCAGGGGGAATTTCTAGCCAATTAAGCGAAGGCTCCCTAATGCAAATCCAAGATCACATCTCCTTCGGCTGCCCAAATCCCCTCATTGGAAGCAACGATGAACGATTTGGGACTCGTTTTCCCGCCATGAACGAAGTCTATTCTCCCGAATTTCAAGCAATACTTAGTCAACTCGCTAGCGAACTCTCAATCTCCCTTCACAGCGGCATATATGCCTATACAACAGGTCCTAGCTATGAAACCCCCGCAGAAATATCCCTACTCAAACAACTTGGAATCAGCGCCGTTGGAATGTCAACCGTTCCCGAAGCGATTGTCGCTAAACATGCGGGCATGAAAATAGCAGCCCTTTCTTGCATCACCAACATGGCTGCTGGCATTGCAAAAAATCACCCCACACACGAAGAAGTTTTGGAAGTCGCCCTTAAAGTAAAAAACGATTTTCAGATACTCTTATTTCAATTTATTCAAAAAATAGATAAACTCTATTCAAGATTATTATGAAAATTCAAGATGCTTCCTATTACTTTTTTGACATGGACGGTCTCCTCTTTGATACAGAACGCCTTGCGATTCAAATCATTATGCGAAAAACATTTGAGCAAGGCTTTTTCCTTTCATGGGAAACCTACTGTAAGGTCACTGGATGCAACTACCAAGAAGTTTTACGCCTTGTCTACGAAGAGGCGGGTACAAATTATCCCTATCCGCAAATTTGGGAAGAAACCGAAATAGAATTACAATCTCTAGCCCAAAAAGGCAAAATCCCTCTAAAAACGGGAGCTAGTAGCTTACTCGAAACACTTCACTCTCACAATAAAGTCTGTTGGCTCGTCACCTCATCCCATCAGAAAATAGCAAAATCCCTTTTAAAACATGCAAACCTCCTTCATTTCTTCTCAGGACTCACAACAGGCGACCAAGTAGCAAATAGCAAACCCAACCCAGATATCTATCTTAAAGCGATGCAAGAGGCAAAGGCCACACCGAGTGAATCTTTAGCCTTTGAAGACTCTATCAATGGCGCCACCGCCGCCATTAGCGCCGAAATCCCAACAATCATTATTCCAGACCTATTACAACCAACTAAAAATTTAAAAAAACGAGCCTTTTATATTCTTGAATCCTTAGAGCACTTTTTAAACCTCTTTCACAACGAAAACATCTCCCCGTGGCTAGCCATCGACAATGCTGGAAAAATTTTCCCATCAACATCCTCCGCTCGCCGAACAACCCTCTTTCGTTTATCTGTCATCCTAAAAAAACCAATCAAAATCGACACCCTACAAGAAGCCCTTGACCTCCTTTTACAGCGATGCCCCTACTATAATGTTCGCCTTAAAGCGGGAATTTTTTGGTACTATTTTGAAAGAAACAAAAAAAGAGCCCTCTTACAACCCGAAACAAAGTATCCTTGCATGAACTTTAATATAAAGGGATACAGACACCACCTTTTCCGCGTTTTACCTTATAAAAACCGAATCTCTGTTGAATTTTCTCATGCCCTAACCGATGGAACAGGTGCCCTCGAATTTACAAAAGCATTAGTCGCTCAATATTTAGAGCTTTTAGAAATCCACTCTCTAAACAAAGATTCCATCATCTTCTTTCCTCAAAAAGTAGACCCCGAAGAAATGGAAGATGCCTACAAGCGTTATTTTAACGATAAAATTCCAATCAACTCAAGTAGAAGCAAGGCTTTACACCTTCATTCCCAATACCTTCCCCATGGACAGTATCGAATTATCACAGGAACCCTAGATTTAACAATCGCTAAACGAGTTGCACAAGAACTAAATTGCAATCTAACAGAATATTTTTCTGCAATGCTCATTGACTCCTATCAAACTTATTACAATGAATTACCCTCTCTTGTCAAAAAACTTGTTGGAGCCCCTATTGCCTTGCGAATTCCTTTAAATCTCAGAAAGCTCTTTCCCTCAAAAACCATGTTAAATTTCTTTCTTGCAATAACCGCAGAAATTGACCCTCGTCTTGGAAATTACAGCTTTCAAGAAATTATCAACATTGTTCGCGCAAGCCTCACAACGAAGGCAGAGGTCAAAAACATTAGCCAGCTTATCGCTAGAAATGTACGCGGAGAAATATCTCCACTAACCCGTATTTTACCCCTTTTTATAAAAAATAGCGCTTCACGCTTAGTCTACAACCATCTTGGTGACGCAACCATTACAACTAGCTTTTCTAATTTAGGCGTAGTCACACTACCCAAAGAGTATCACCGCGAAATCGAAAATGTTCTTTTTTACCCTCCTCCCAATTTAATTAATAAAATTAACTGTTCTATAATCACTTTTAATGATAAAATAAATATAAGCTTTGGAAATCTTGCAGCTAGCAAAAAGATAGAAAGAATCTTTTTCACCAAACTCATACAAGCAGGAATCCCTGTTTTAGTTCAAAGCAACGAAAAGGAGGCGACATGCCCTACTGTTCACGATGCGGAGTAGAAGTCAACCAATCAAGCTCAAGTTGCCCACTCTGTGACACTCAAATTCTCGAAAACACCACCCCTGCAACCGACGCCTCTTTTCCTGCAAATGTCCCAGCATTTAGGGCACCTACAAAAAAATGGACAAGATCGACAACTGCTTTTCTCGTTGCAACCATTTTCCTCATACCCATTTTCCTCGTCATTAGTGCCGATTTAATAAATAATGCCTCCATAGAATGGTCACTGCTTGTTGTCGCCCCACTTGTTATGGCCCTCTCTACCTCTCTTGTTATTATTTATTTCTTTAAAAAACCGATTATACTCACACTTTTCACTTTCGTAAACTTAATTGCCTTTTTAGTCACCATTGGAATTGCTATCCCACAGGGAAATCGATATTTTTTACCTCTTGCACTCTCCATCGCCTCCATGGTTTTTCTCCTTTTCTTATTATTTATTCTCTATTGTGGTTTTACCAAAATTAAGGGGTTTAACCTTATTGGCGGATTCTTTGTCATCGCGGGGTTCATTCCATTTTTTATCGATATTTTCATAAAGGCAACATTTTATAACCGAGACGGGATTATTCCCACATGGTCACTATTTCCGCTCTCTGCTTGCCTTCCTATTGCTGCATTTTTCTTTTACCTACATTATATCCGAAAATATTATCCCTCTTTTAAAAGGCTATTCCATCTATGATTTACGAAGAAAAAGACTCTAATACAATGCAAAAATATATTAGCAAGCTCTTTTCTTCCCCCGCTTTCGAAACCCTGCCCCCCATATCCACAGAATACCAAATTCAATTGTCGCTATACCATCACGAAGAAATTTTCAAAACCCACCTTTCTAGCCAATCTCTTTTTCCCCATTTGTCCTGGGATGAAACAAAAAAACTCTTATACAAAACCCTTCGAGAAATGACAAACGAAATCTTTATCCCCTCACTCCACAGCATGATCGAAAATCATTTTTTAGAAGACGAAGCCTTTTCTCAACTCATTCCTTTTCTCTCCAACAAAATTAACGAGAAGCACTACCGACAACGCGTAGATCGTCTTTTTTGGCTACTGCACTCGGGTATTTTAGAAAATTACTTTCCAAACCAACCCGATTTCATTAAACAACTCAAATTTTCACTTCTACTTTATCCCATCACCATAACTAACGAAAAAGAGCTTTTCATCACGCCAGAAAAGGCCTCCATCCTAATCGAAGAATGCACTCTCGCCTTGCCTTACTTTCCTAAAAGGTGGATCCAATCGGCAATTTACGCACGCATATCCCCCGCCAGCTCCCCTAACCCAGACGAAATCGCTCAACACACGCGCATTTTCTACGATTTATCTAAAATCATCACTCTCCCCCAAGACGAAACCCTACCTTGCTCTGGCAAACAAAAGAGCTGGCTCTTTCTACAACAAAAAAATGCAACGGCTCTCGGCTACAACCCCGACCTTGTTCAGTTTCTTTATAAAAACACAAAGGAGTACACATGAAAACGCTGACCTCCATCTTAATTCCCATTTCAATTATTTTTTCGACCTTTAGTTTATTCGCATTAGATTTTACATTAGAGTATTCCCCCTCATTTTCTGGCCTTGAACTCTTTTTCGTTATTCTTCTTGTATTAGACCTATATTTTACCTTCCTTTTTCTCTTTTCCTGCATTAAACGAGAGAAGCGAGCGATTCTTTACTACTTTTTTTCTGGTTTACTTCCGTTGCTCTTCTCTTCTACGCCCTTATTAGTTCATGTTTCTTTAATAAAAGGTCCTAATTTAGAGAATTATCTTTTTGCCACCTACCCTCTTTTTATTTTAACCTACTTTAGAATTTTCCATTACTTTCAAGCACCTCACTCTAAAGCACTTTCAAGCTTTTCCTACTCTCTGTTTTTTAAATTTTCCCTCGGTTTCTTTGTTTGTTCATTTATACCAAACACCTTATTTGCTATTTCACTATTTAACCCGCAATATATCCAGCATTGGAAAATTGTAAGTATTCCCGCAATTGCTAACCCTATCTTCATGTTTCCCTTTTTGGGAGCCATCCCTATTCTCACTTCGGCTTGCCGCCAATACTACAAAACCGTCGTTATCCCCACCCAAGCGATGCTTACCGCTTTCAAATCCAAAACTCACTTTTTAACCATCGATATCCCTTATGACCAGCAAGACAACGAAATATATCAACTCGCAAATCAGATAAACAACAAATGGCTTCCCATCAAACACAAAGCGCTACAAACATCGCAAGAAACGCCCCCTCTCCTCAAACCCGACGACATTCTCAAACCTCTCTAATTTTTATAAAAAGGCTTGATTTTTCCTTCCCCATTTGTTAAATTATAAAAAATGGCGCCATACCCAAGTGGTAAGGGACAGGTCTGCAAAACCTTCATGCATCGGTTCGAATCCGATTGGCGCCTTCCCCCCTTAAAATCCTAGCGAGTTTAAGGGGTTTTTGTTTTTTGGGGGGTCCACTTCCTCGCTACCGCTCGTCGTGTCGGCTTCCGGCCTCCCAATCTTGCGTCGCAAGGATTTCCGGCCTCTGCCTACCCCATTTTATCCACATCAAAAACAGACA
>CAYJGX010000053.1:0-14691 GCA_964369795.1 uncultured Spirochaetaceae bacterium | reverse complement strand
GTACCATTTTCGCCAACTCCATACAGAAAGCGAATTAGATTCGTTTCATCGGTCAACTGAGTTGTTTTGGCTGGCGAGTTAGCAGCATAAAAAAGACTATAATTAGTAATTTCTGCTTTTGCTAATTGTGTTACAACAGGCTCTTCTACTTTCTCTTTTTTCTCCTTTTCTATTAGAGCAAAGTAGTCATCGCAGCCCCAAAATAAGAATAATGATAAAACGATAAAAAGTAATTTTTTCATTATTTTGCCTCCTTTTTAATGGGGTCAAAGAATTCTATAGGATTAGCATAAGGTTCACGAATAAAGGTAAAGTCTTCGTTATCAGAATAAAATTCATCTTCAAAGCCAACGACTTGCACCTCTTTAACCCCTCCACTTTCTGTCGTTATACTCGTAGTTCCTGCACAAAGAATTTCATCCCCTACCATGATAAAATCGTTAATTTTCACACCATGATTATTTGAAATAGGGAGCTTAGTGAGTTGTTTTGTTGATAGATTATATTTTTGCAATATTTCATTTCCAAGGATATAAAAAGACTCCTCTGTTTTAATGACTTTGCTAACGGTTTCTATAGGATTAACTGATTCTGATAGGTCTACTAGTTTAGTAAATGAAAAATCTATTTGAGAATTATCTAGTAGATATAAAACTGCATTTAAGTTATCTGCTACATAATATTGATCTGTATTTGCCTCAATTTCAAAGAGCTCTACAGGTTCATCGGGATACCTGCTAGAAGTTGGAGGAGGTGGATCGGACGCTGGACTTATACTACGGCTAACGATTTTGCCATCTTTAACAGAGATAGCAGTTAGAGTATTGTAAGTAAATTCTAGAAACATTTCGTTTCCGACTGCAAAATTGGGGTTACTAGACAAGTAGAGTTTTCTAAAACCACTTCCATCCCCAAAAATATATTTATTTCCATATTGTAAGTTATCGTCATCATCAACAATAAAATTCCAAAAGTCATCTAAACTATCAAGACTATCTTCCTGTAATGAAGGGGAATATAATTTTTTTTCTTTTAAACAAAAGCGATAAATTGCTGGTTCCAAATCATCAAAAGAATTACTCGTCTCGCTATTTAACCCCCTACCCAAATAGAAAATAGAATTTTTTGTAACAGAAAGTCTCTCGGGATATTGACGAGATGTCATTGCAGAGTTAATTAATATATTAGTTCTTGGAGATTGTTTTTTATCGTGAAAAGCATAAGCAATGGCTCCTTCTGTTTTGTTGACAAGATACTGAAGAATATATCCATCAAAATATCTGTCCTCTATTTTCTTAACGGGATCTAAACCAATTAGCAAATAATCGTTATTGATATCTACTACATAACAAACGGATGCAGCATCTTGCGAAATAGCATTTCCGCTTTTATCTATATATTTTACGGCTTCTACCTTTTTATCTGCCGTTACCTTATATAGATAATGAGTCGCAATGGGCTTTTAAAATTTTGGGAACCATATTGAAACATTTTATCTGCCCCTGCGGGAGAGATAAATAAACTAACGGCATTAGTAAAATCGAAGCAATCAAACTGTGCAAATTCGGTATTTTCAGAAAACAACATTGTGCTGTAGTCTGGGATTCGGTCGTCACACCCTAAAAAGGATAAAACGAATAAGAGTAAAAATAGATATTTTTTCATGCTTTCTCCAAAAATAACAATCTGTTAAAATATTATAACACATCCCGCAAATTTGTCAATTTTTTTTCTTTATGCACACGAAAAAAAAGGCTTGCCCTTTCGGACAAGCCATCAATTTAAAAATCGATCTAAATCATCAATCTTAGCCAACCACAACAATTCGGAAGAATCGTTTTTTGCCGGCCTTTAAAATGATATCGCCATCGATAATGCTGTCGGCACTGACGAGTGCGTTTAGGTCGGTGATTTGCACATCGTTAACGCGTGCGCCACCTTGTTCGACAAGACGGCGAGCTTCTGCACGGCTAGAACACAAGCTTGTTTTTGCAAACAAGTCCATGATGTTTATGCCCGCTTCTAATTCGGATTTTGCAAGTTCGATAGAAGGCATGCCCTCTTTGTCGGCCGCTGCTGCAGCACCACCGAAAGCGGCTTTTGCTGCGGCTAAAGCCTTGTCAGCCTCTTCTGCACCGTGAATTATTTTTGTGAGTTCGTAGGCAAGCACCTCTTTAGATTTGTTAATCTCTGCATCTTGTGCTTGGCCTAATTTAACGCATTCTTCGGTTGGCAAAAAGGTGTAGAGTTTTAGGAATTTTTCGACGTCTGCGTCGGCAACGTTTCGCCAATATTGGAAAAAGTCGTAGACAGAAGTGAGTTCAGGATCCAAGAAAATAGCGCCCTTTTCGGTTTTACCCATTTTCTTTCCGTCGGAACGAGCCACTAGTGGGAAGGTTAGACCGCAAGCCTCGTTGCCTTCGATTCGGCGAATGAGTTCCATCCCTGCAACAATGTTGCCCCATTGGTCGTCGCCACCAATTTGCAAAAAACAACCTTTGTCTCGGTTTAAGACCAAGAAGTCGTAAGATTGCAATAATTGGTAGTTAAATTCGATAAAGGATAGACCGCTTTCCATTCGTTTTTTGTAGGCTTCGAAGGTGAGCATTCGGTTGACGGAGAAGTGCTTGCCAATGTCGCGTAAAAATTCGATGTAATTTAAGTCCGAAAGCCAATCGGCGTTGTCTAAAAGTTGAGCTTTGTCGTTGTCAAATTGAATAAAACGAGAAATTTGGACTTTTAGGCTTTCGGCGTTGGCCTTAATTTGATCTACGGTGAGCATTTTTCGCATTTCGGTTTTGCCAGATGGGTCGCCGATGCGTGCCGTTCCACCGCCCACGAGGGCGATGGGCAAATGGCCTGCCATTTGCATGTGAGCCATGGCGAACAACGGCACGAGGTGGCCGCAGTGCAGGCTAGATCCTGTGGGGTCAAACCCACAATAAAAACGAACAGGTCCCGCGTTTAATTTTTCGACCAACGCTTCTTCGTTGGTACATTGTTGAAAAAATCCCCGAGATTTTAAATGTTCTAGTATTTCGCTTTGCATAAATTTTCCCTTTAGAGCAATCCTATTTAATGGGTTGCTTGTAGTTCTTCATTGCTTGTTTGATAGTAGGCACAAGATCTTTTACTGCTACCCGAATTTGTTCCATTGAATCTCGGAAACGAAGAGTGACAGTATTGTCTTCTTTTGTATCGTGGTCGACCGTAATACAAAATGGAGTTCCAATTTCGTCTTGTCGTCGATATCGTTTGCCAATAGCTCCCGCCTCGTCATAAGCCGTTGCAAAATCTTCGCGTAAATCTTTTTCAATCGTTTGTGCAATTTCTGCTAAGCCATCTTTCTTAAACAATGGAAATACAGCCACTTTAACAGGCGCCACATTTGGATGGAAATGCATAACGGTTCGAATGTCGCCCTCTCCTAAATCTTCTTCTTCGTAAGCTTCGCAAAGAAGCATAAGCACACTTCGAGTGAGTCCAACAGAAGTTTCGATTACATAAGGAATATATTTTTCATTTGTAATAGGATCTTGATAGGTTAAGGTTGGTTTTCCAGAAAATTCGTTGTGTCGGCTTAGGTCAAAATCGGTTCGCGAGTGAATCCCTTCTAGCTCTTGCCAACCCATTGGGAACAAATATTCGATGTCAAATGCATCTTTTGCATAGTGCGCTAATTCATTTGGTCCATGCTGATGAAAATGAAGATGTTCAGGGTTAACACCTAATTTGTCATAATAAGCCATCCGTTGCGCTTTCCAGTATTCGAACGCCTCTTCGTCTGTTCCTGGCTTAACGAAATATTGCATTTCCATTTGTTCAAATTCACAAGTTCTAAAGATAAAATTCTTAGTAACAATTTCGTTTCTAAATGCTTTACCCACTTGTGCAATTCCAAACGGCACCTTCATTCGGCAAGATTGAACCACATTTTTAAAGTTGACAAAAATACCTTGTGCCGTTTCGGGTCGCAAATAGACGGTGTTGTCGGCTTCGTCGCTTCGAACCGCTCCCATTTGAGTCGAAAACATTAAATTGAAATCTCGTGGCTCGGTAAGTGAACCTTCTGCCTTACAAGTAGGACAAGCTTCGTTTAAGTCGATTTTATCGGCACGATAACGTGTCTTACACTCTTTACAGTCGACCATTGGGTCAGAGAAGTTTGATACGTGACCAGAAGCTTCCCAAACACGTGGGTGCATTAAAATAGCGGCATCTAAACCAACAATATTATTGTGGAGTTGAGTCATCTCTTTCCACCAAACATTTTGAATATTCTTTTTAAGTTCGATCCCTAACGGACCATAATCCCAAGCAGATGATAATCCTCCATATACTTCAGATGATTGAAAAACAAACCCTCTTCGTTTACTCAACGATACGATTTTATCCATGGTAACTTCGCTTCCCATAACGTGCCTCTAATATTTTCAAGATTACTTCTATAATATATTGAAATTCTTTTATTTGCAATATATTATAAAAATATGTTTATCGAGCAGATCATCCAATTAGTAATCCAATTGTTTTTCCTCTTTACGCCCTTCTTTGCACTCTCTGTTTTCCTCTCTCTATCCGAAGGACTTACTCACAAAGAAGTTTTTGGCTTTGTTTTTAGAACGACCATTGCAATTACCATCACATGCTACACCCTTATTTTTGGTGGACAAACAATCTTCAATATTTTTGGTATCACAATCGATGCCTTCCGAATTGGAGCAGGATGTATTCTCTTTCTAAACGGGATCGACCTCGTACGAGGCAAAGCGATTGCATCAAAATCAACTAATAGCGACGAAGACCCCGCCGTTGTTCCTTTGGCTATTCCAATTATCGTAGGACCCGCAACCATTGGGGCACTTCTTGTCATGGGTGCCGAATTCAAAACGGTCCAAACAATGATGCCACTAATCATTGCACTTCCTATAGCTATTATCCTACTTGCCGCATTGCTTTTGTCTGCCCCATTTATCATTCGTCTAATTGGAAAAAAAGGGGTTATTATTTTTAGTCGGCTTACTGGGCTCATTTTAGCCGCTATGGCTGGGGGCATGATGTTCACTGGATTACAGCACTATTTACGAGAACCCATTCAAACAGCAGTCGAAAACGCACTCAAACCAGAATCGGCTATCACACAAACAGTCGACACCACCACCAGCGAAACAGCACCCAATCTTAACTAACCTCAAACGACTCTTTAAAATTGTTCGCCCCGCTTCCATGCCAAATAAAATCCATTCTCTCGTTTTTCTGCACCAATAGTGGAACTAGCTCCATGTCCAGGATGGATTTTCATCTCTTCAGGCAGTCCTTCTATTAACCTGGCAACCGATTCCATTAAAATTTTTCCATTGCCAGTCGGGAAATCGGCGCGTCCAATACTCCCCTCAAATAAAGTATCCCCGGTAATAAGGTCATTGCCCCATTTAAAGCAAACACCCCCCGCTGTATGACCTGGAGTCCATATCACTTCTATTTTTTCGCCTTCAAAATCAAAAATTTCTCCATCCGCTAAGGCTATCAACTCAACATCATCAACATTAAAAGGCTTCTCAATTCCTAGCATCCCAAAGCCATTTAAAGCATCATCTTTAAAAAGCTCAAATTCTTTCTCGCCTAAATAGACGGGCACACCAAAAGCATCGACGCCACCAATATGATCTAAATGACCGTGTGTGAGCAAAACTCCCACCACTTCAAGCCCGTTCTCCGCAATATACGACTCAAGACGTTCGTCCCTATAGCCTGGGTCGACCACCAAACATTTGCCGTTTTTTTCTATTATATAGCAATTAACGGGAATCGCCCCGTGCATAACAAATTTCTTCATAAGCTTCTCCTCCATTTTCTACTGCTATTCAATAACAACCCGACTTCCCGCCTGCAAAATCGTATCTAGCTCTAAGTCGATTAGATAGGTCGAACCAATATCCCCATAAGCAATTTTTTTTTCGCTTCCATCTATATTTACTGCATAAAGATCAGATATGAGTGGCAAGTATTTTTTCGAAATCGACAACTGATACTTGAATCCTTTCAAAATCGATCGAATAAAAGATTCTAACCGGGGATTATCCTTCACCATATTTTCTAAGAGCGGTTCGTCGGCAGCAACGGGCAGACCAAACGAATAACTAGCTCCACTTCGTATCGGAAGCAAATAAACGGGAAAGCAAGAATATTTTTGAGATAATTTTCGCATCTCTCTTTCGGTCATCTTAAATAGATAGGTGATAGTCACCGCTTCGCTCGTATGCGCCTCAGAAAGAGTCATCACTTCGTTAAGTTCTTCATCAATCCCACTGTGCAACCATTCAAAAAAATCAAACTCTTCGCCCGTTTCTTCTTCGATTTTTTCAATCACTTCATACAGCTTTTCTTTTCCAACTGAAAATCTTACAGTAGAGGTAACATTTCCCGTCGAATCGACTTCTATTCTAGTCGTAAATTCGCCGCACCCAAGAAAAAATAAGACTACAATCAAAAAAAGTATCCGACTCCCCCATCTAAAACAACTCATACATACCTCATTTTTACAACATCTGATTCATTATGTTATATTATTCTATTTAAAGCAACTTTTTTATTCTCTTTCTCTAAACTTTTATCAATAAAACAATCTAATACGGGCTACCAAACTCCGAATTTTAAAACTATTTTTCAGGAAACGGTACTCATCCATTTGCGAGAACTTAAAAAATAACGTATCATATTTAAGATGGAGAAAAAAATGAGAAATGTAATTATCAACATTGCAATGAGCCTCGATGGGTTTATTGCAGACAAGAATGGCGGAGTTGGCTTCCTAGAAGGTGATGGTACTGATCCCAATAATTTAGAAAATTTCAACAACTTTTTTAACGGCGTCGAGTCGGTCCTAATGGGATATAAAACCTATCATCAGGTGACAACCGAACTTGCACCCGACAACTATCCTTATAAAGGCAAGCGAAGTTTTGTCTTTACGCACAAAAAAATGGAAGATCAAGAAGAAATTTTCTTTGTCTCCGACAATTTAAAAGAGCTTATTTTACAGTTAAAGGCGGATGAAAAAGAGGGTGATATCTGGATTTGTGGAGGGGCAACGCTTGTCAATCAGGCAATTGCATTAGGGTTAGTCGATGAAATCATTGTTTCTATTATCCCAACTATTTTAGGAGAAGGAACTCGTCTCTTTGATCGATTCGACAAAGAAATCCGATTAAAACTAATCTCTACGCATAGCGCAAACGGAATATCCGATTTAAAATATAGTATTATAAATCAATTCAAATAATGATTCCTTTAGCCTTTACTTTTCGTTAACATCGTGGTATTTTTAGATAAGTGTTTTACACCTAGAGAGAAATATGGAGAAAGCAAAAATAAAGAACACAATTCTTTTATGTTCAATCTCATTAATAGTTGGGTTGCTTATTATCTTTGGATTAGTCGATTTCCTTAGTGATAGCTTAACAAATTCAGCTAGAGAAACTGTCTCCGATATAGCAAATCAACAACAATTAGCAATTAACCGTCATCTTGACGGAATGATTTATAATTTAACTAGCAGTGCAGAAACTGTTGCCATCTTAAACAACAACAAAGCAAAAATCGAAAGCTACCTCCAAAAGAAGCAACAAGAACTCGACTTTGAAAGTGCAATTGTAATCGACACCGAAGGAAACGCTTACTCCTCAGACGCAAGAAATATAAATGTAGAAAATCGCGAATATTTTAAGATATCAATAAAAGGCGAAACATTTGCTACAAAAACTTATAAATGCGCATATCACGAAAAAGAAATTGTTACCGTTTCTGCTCCCATCATAAAAAATGGAGTCATTATTGGTGTGCTTGCAATGCATTATGGCTATAACCACCTACAAGGCCTCCTTGACTTTTTTACCGATAGCAGCGGAGAAAATTTCATTATAGACCGAATGGGAAAAATTATTGTTACAACGAACCCAACATTAGACTATGAAAACATCCTAGATAAAATAGACTACGGCGATAAACTCTCTCGTGAGCAAGTACAAAATTCCTTAGAAATAAACGCAACTGGAAGTTTATCGTACACGACCGTAACAAAACTCAAAAAATTTGGAGAATACCGACCTATCATCATTAATGATTGGATAATCTTCTTCGAGGTTTCTTCAGATAAAACAACACTGGGAATCAGCCTTGTCGTTTATACAATTATCGCTAGCAGTCTTGTTATCATCATTTTTACGATTATTGTCATCGTCTACATTGTTATCACAAAGAACCGATATTCAGGCAAACTCGAACGAATTGCCTACTACGACGAATTAACAGGAAGTCCTAATCTAGCTAAATTAAAGCTTCACATGGAAGAATACTTAGTAAAACATCCAAGCGACAATTACGGCATTGTAAAATTCGACATCTCAGCCTTTAAAGTTATTAATGAAATCTATGGCTATGAAACCGGCAATAAGATTCTCCGTGCAATTGCAAAAACGGGAGCATCTGTCAATGAAAATAGTTTCCTACAGGCACGAACAGGCTCTGACGAATTCATCTTTTTTGCAGAAGGAAAAGAGATATACGATCTACACAATAGCAAAGATAATTTCCAAAACCATTTCAAAGCTCTCATTCCAGAACTTGCCGACCACAATTTTGTCATTAAGTATGGACGCCATTACATCAAGAAAAATGAAACAGATGTAAACGACATATTAAATAAGGTGACAATTGCACACTCTATCGCCAAGTCAAATAATACACAAGACATTTGTGACTATGAAGAAAAATATTCATTAAATGCATTTAAAGATGTCGAAATCACAAACAAAATGCATAAAGCTCTAAACAATAAAGAATTCCAAATGTACTTGCAACCTAAAATCAATACAGCAACAGGCAAAGTAATGGGCGCAGAAGCATTAGTCCGATGGGCAGAACCACCCGATAGCATGATTTTCCCCAACGACTTTATCCCGCTATTCGAAAAAAATGGCTTTATCTTAGAACTCGACAAATACATGCTTCACGCAATTTGCCGTTTACTTCAAGAGTGGGAATCCCTAAACATGGAACTACTCCCCGTATCTGTCAATTTTTCACGATTACACTTATACAATCCACATTTCGTCAGTGAAGTAATACAAATCGTAAGTTCTTACAACATCAATAAAAATCTAATCGAAATAGAAATTACTGAAACGGCTGTTTTTGAAAATGATCTAAGTTTGCGTACCGCTTTTAGAGAGTTACGAGAGGCTGGATTTAAAGTTTCAATCGATGATTTTGGGGCTGGATATTCTTCGCTAGGTATGCTAAAGGATTTTGATATCGATATCATTAAACTAGATAGAAGTTTTTTTATTGACACAGCAGATATTCAAAAATCAGTAAAAGCAAAGCGGGTAATCGAAAGTATTATTACGCTATCTAAAAGTTTAGGAATCGCAACAGTTGCCGAGGGAATAGAAACCATCGAACAAGTTGAATTTCTAAAATCAATCCATTGTTCTGCGATTCAAGGCTATTTTTTCTCTCGCCCTCTACCGATCGAAGCTTTTAATGAGTATTGCAAGCGGACGAATAGCCTGTAAGTTCGACCTTACAAAATATAAATATCTGAGTCTATAGGGGAGAAAATTTGTTAAGAAAATTATTCCAACGAGTCGATATTCAAGCGAGTATCTTAGTCATTTTTATGGTAGGAATTTCTTCTCTCTCAATTTTCAGCATTGTTTATCGTTTAAGTTATAATGAGATGTTAAGAATGTTAGCACAAGATGTAGATTCCCTTGCAACTTATATCGATAAAAATTTAGGAACCGAAATTTATAACAAAGTCCTCACAAAAGAAGACATGGAAAACGATTACTATCAAACTGCCCATAGCATGTTAGACGCAATTCGAACCATCAGCAAAATAGAATATTTATACACTGCAATTATCCAACCCAATGGAGATCTTGTTTATCACATAGACGGACTGCCCTACTCCGATGAGGATTTCAGAAATGTCGGGGATTTAATCGAAGAGGATTTTAAAAAACCTCTTCTCGCAGCTCTTTCTGGGGAAATTGTTCTCCCCGAAGACATACTTAAGACTAAGTGGGGTATCGTATATGTTTCCTACTATCCAATACACGATAAACAAGGAAATACCGTTGCCGCATTAGGAATGGAATTTTCCGCCTATCGTCAATACGAAGCATACCGAAATATCCGAATACTTGTTTTCGTAGTTATTATCGTTTTATCAATAGCATCGGGTGTTACCTCCAGGTATTTATTTAAACGAATATCTAATCCAAATTTCAAAGACCACTACAACTCAGACTCTCTAACTCAACTCAAAAATCGATTTGCATTTGACCTCGATATTAGTAATGCAATCAACCGTTCTCAGTTTGACAAGAAAATCTTTATTATCACAGACTTAAATGGCTTAAAAGCAGTCAATGACAAATTTGGCCACGAAATGGGCGATTTTTATGTTAAATCATGCGCAAAAGCTCTCTCTGTTGATTCAATGCCCGAATGTATCGTTTATCGAATTGGAGGAGATGAATTTTTTACCATTATGCCCTCCTCTTATAAAAGCAAAATCGATTTTTACATTGAATCCGTACGAACAAAGGTAAAAGAACTTTGCGAATCTCAAATCCCACGGGCCTCGGTTTCAATGGGATATTCAGTTTGCTCTGGTTCTACTCGCGCGGATTGGGAAGATGCTTTCAAGCTAGCGGATGAAAACATGTATCAAAACAAGCGTTCTTTTTATGCAAAAAATAAAGAAATGGATAAGCGGAGAAATTAAATGAATATACGGCAAGAAGAAGTCAAGGATTATGTCGCAGTAAAAGATGTTGTTCGGCTTGCTTTTGAAAGTGCAGAACACACCGATGAAAATGAATTTAATTTAGTAGATAGACTTAGAAATAGCGATGGCTTCATTAAAGAGCTTTCCCTTGTTGCAGAAGAGAATGACACCATTGTTGCCCACATTATCTTGACCAAAGCTAAAATTGGATCGACAATGGGGCTGGCATTAGCTCCTCTTTCCGTCCTTCCAAGCGCACAACGGCAGGGAATTGGTACGGCTCTTATGAAAAGAGCTCATGAAATTGCAAAAAAACTTGGCTACGATATTATCGTCGTTCTAGGAAGCGAAAAATATTATCCAAGAGTAGGATACAAGCCAGCGAGCTTACTTGGAATCAGTGCCCCCTTCGATGTTCCCGACGAGAACTTTATGGCACTTAGCCTTTCTGGAAAAACAGACAAAATCAATGGTACAATTGAATATGTCAAGGAAATTTTAGAGGCTTAATTTAAAACAATTCAAGCTGCTCATTGATTACGGATTTTGTCGGTCGATACGTTATGATCGCATTAGAATTAATTTCTCCAATTAGCAAGGGAGATAAAAGATTATGTTTTCTCATATTTTGATGGGAGGCAGCCTCACTTTGCAAGGCATAACAATAGGCACAACCATTTGCACAGCAATTATAAGTTCCAATGTCGATGCTTTCAATACAACGGCACTCTACTCGCTGATTTTTATCTTGGTTACAGGTGATTGAACGCGCTAATATTTTCTCGACCCATCCTTTATCGATACAGGCCCCATGCAAAATGCCATAGGCTGATAAATCGATTTCTTCTGCACAGGTAAAAAGTGAAATATTTTCGCTCCTAGCGATTTCGGAGAACAATTTAGCAATTTGATGAATATTTTTATCGGAGATAGAGTAGGTAGGGTCATGCCCCATGCGACGAGTTACATTTTTATAATTATCAACAAAACTAACGACCACGCGATCTGCAAAAGGGGCTATTTTCTTTGCCATCGCAGCAAATTGTTCTTTATGGAAGGAAATAGAATGCTTTTCGTCGATAAGAATGGGGTCATAGCGCCAGACCATCCGATTTTTACCTATTTTTTGGCTCAAATGAATGAAGGTTGATATTAGATCTTCCTTGGGGGGAAGCCCCGTTTCGATCTCTTTCCCATAGGGCGTAAGGGTAAAATGAAAGGCATAGGGATAACCCATAGATTCAATTTCCGACAGATAGGGCAAAAAAGGGATAGGATTTTTTGTCCAAAAAACGATGAGGTCCACCGCTTCGCGCTTAAGTGAGGCATGAGAATAACGATTTTCGTTATAAGGATTTTGAATAAGCAAATAACCCTCTTTAAGGCGGTTCACAAACCATTTTCCATAAAATGAGGGGATATCCGTTCTTCGGCTTGCACTTATGATCATTGATGATTATAAATTTTGAATAAAAAAACTTTCGAGCTTGTCGAGACTTGGTTTCATAAAAATAGGATTATCGTATAAATCGACATGCGAAGCGTCTGGCACGATATAGAGTTCTTTCGGTTCTAAAGCCAAGTCGTAGGCCGTTTGGCTAAAGTGTCCGGTTGGAGCCTCGACCGCTTTATTTTTCGGGAGAAGAGCCCGTTCCCCAACTACAAATAAAATTGCTCGGGGTGAAATGAGTTCGATCCCTTGTAGTGGATAAAAGTTCATAAGTGCCGCATTACTAGCAAGGGCATAGTCTGTCGTTGCCCTTGGATGGCTTCCTCGTTCGGTGCGATAATATTCATAAAACTCGTGCGGCCCTTTCGTTGGTATATTGCTTACATAGTGAGTTTTCTTTTCTGAAAAATCCTTTGTTCGTTGGTCTGATATTTTTTTAAGAACTTCTTGTCGTTCTTTTGTTGATAAGATAGCGTTTTGTGCCACCGATTGATTTCGCGTCCGTTCGCCCATTTCGACATAGCTAACCACAGCAAGCGCTTTAATACGGGTGTCAATTTTTGCAGCGGCAATTGCATAGCCCCCGCCCCCACATAATCCGACAATGCCAATCTTCTCTGGATTAATATTTTTATGATTGCTTAAAAAATCGACCGCCGCACAAAAATCTTCGACTCTCATATCGGGTGATTCTGTGTTGCGGACGGCACCCGCACTTTCTCCATAAAATGCACCATCAAATGCAAGAGCAATGATCCCTCGCTCGGCTAGCCCCTTTGCATGCAAACTAGCCGTTTGTTCTTTAACTCCACCAAAAGGATGTGCAATAGCAACGGCAGGATATTTCTTAGAAGGATCTAATTCCATAGGGCTATATAAATTTCCTACCATTTTCATTCCAAAACGGTTATTATATTTTACTTTTTCGATTTTAACCGTGCCCTCGAACTTAGGCGCCTGCACAACAGTGGCAACAACAAAAATGAGCACTGACAAAAGAACTAGAGCGACACTTGACAATAAGATTTTCTTCTTCATAAAAACTCCCTAAAAATCAATCTAAAATATTTTTACACATATATTATCTGTTGTCAAGTTAGACAATCAATTAATAATGATAGACACCTCGATACTTCTTAAGTAGACCGATTCCCACAAAAAGCGCTAGAAGTTCAGCAAGGGGAATCGAAATCCATAATCCCGTTGTTCCAAAAAGGGATGGAAAAATAGCAAACATTCCTAAAATAAAGGCGAAAGTGCGTAAAAAAGAGATGAATGCAGAGATTTTTCCATTAGAAACAGATGTAAAAAAGATCGATGAGAAAATATTCATTCCGACAAAAAGATATCCAACAGAAAAAATAACAAAACCCCGTTTTCCTAGTTCAAAAGCTTCACTTCCTCGATCTAAAAATCCACTTACAATAAAATCGGCAAAGAAAATAGATAACCCTACCAATAGTATCGAACTAATCACAACTAACCGCACCGAAATCCAAAAAACCGCTTTTGTCTGTTCTCGATCATCGGCCCCATAGGCATAGCCAAACACGGGTGCTACCCCCGCACCAAATCCAATATATAGTGATGCTAGCAAAAACTGAACCTGCACAATAACACTCACCGCAGCAAGCCCCACATCCCCTGCAAGATGTACCATAATTAAATTCATTACTGCTGCGACAATCGAAATAGCAAGATTTGTCACCATTTCCGAAGATCCATTTGAGCAACTCCCCCAAATAAACCCCTTATTTAATTTAGGTTTGACAAAATATAATTTACGGTTTGCACGCTTGCTAAAAAAGACAATATAAACCAATGCTGGTATCAAATAGGCAACACTCATTGCCATGGGAACTCCTATAATCCCAACATCCCAAACGGCAACAAGCAACACATTCACAATTATACTTACGATACCACTACAAACAACAATGACCATCCCCCAAAAAGGTTTACCCACCGTTACAAAAAAGTACTGCGCTAAAATTTCAACAAATAAAATTGGAAGTATAATTGAATATCCTTTTAAATAAGTCGTTGCATAGGGCAAGATATTTTCTGTCCCACCTAAAACGGTGGCAATCTCTTTCGCAAATGTAACCCCTACGACAGCAAAGAGCAATCCCGTCACAAAGGACAAAAGAGTTATGACAGTAAAATTTTCTCGGGCCTTTGTATCTTCTCCCGCTCCCAAATTTGCAGAGATAATGGCATTCGCCCCTGTCGCATACATAATAGCCACTGCCAATGCAAGCGATATATACGGAAAAACAATATTGATAGCCGCCAGCGCAAATTCACCAATATACTTCCCAGACAGAATACTTCCTGTTGTCGTATAGATCGAAATAAAGACCATCATAATCGCACTAGGGCCTGCAAAAGCCAAGAGTCGTTTCGTATCAATTTTTTTTGAAAGCAACCTTTCCATTTGTCC
>CAYJGX010000052.1:361-14937 GCA_964369795.1 uncultured Spirochaetaceae bacterium | reverse complement strand
GGTAGCTTATACATAAATTATTCTCCTTGTTCTTTAATAAAAACATATGAATTATTTTCAGTAATTAGATTTAAAGTTAATTCATCATGAAAAGAAGCATAAAAGTGTCTTTCTTTGCCTGTTTCAAATTCAAAATCGAAGACAATTAAAAATTCTTTTCCAATAAAATCGCCAGTTATGTCTATTCCAGTATCTGTCATATAAATAAGGTAGCGACCAGAATATTCTGAAGGAGTATCCCCAGAATCAACAAAAAGAGCTGTGCCATCGTTAAAGAAGGTAATGGATTCTTTAATATCTTGATTTTCTCTTTCCCATGTTCCACCTAATAGTAATTCTGAGAATTTAACTAATTGCTGATCAATAATGGAGCAACTGGAGAAAATGGATGATAAAAGTAATATTAAAATGATTTTTCGCATAAGATTAAAATTAGATTAAAATCTAACCTCCCACTAGTTTATACACCCTAAATAATAAAAAATCAATCTTTTTGTATGAATTATTAAAAAAAGATTAAAATTATTTAATAGGTTTATATATAATTGATTTATTGTTTTCATAATCTTGAATTATTTGAAGGTTAATTTGACCTTCACTATCTTCAATAAAGCTTACATAGAAGTGGTTTTCATTAATTATATTATTTGATTCATTTGCATAATTTAATATTAAACATAAATTAAAGTTTTCAGGCAAGGCAGGGTTTGCATATAAAAGGAAATTTCCATTTTGTGAATAATTACGTTCTGTTGTTTTTGAAAAAATGACCTCTCGTGTTATATTCATATCGTTATCAAAGGTAAGTTTTTCAATATAATTTTCTTCGATGCCTTCGATATCAATAATGAAATCTGACTCCCATGAACCAATAAGTGTATTGATATTTTCATTTAATAAAATGTCAGGTGAGCTACAAGCAAATAATAGTGTAGTAGTTAATAATAAAATAGCAATATTATGTTTCATTCTTATTTTCCATCCTTAAGATTAAAATTAGATTAAAAAGTATTACCATGATATTGATTTTTTGTCAATAAAATATTAGTTTATTTTTAGGAGATTATAATGAATAATTCAATTCTAGCAAATTTATTCTATATTTTATTAGTATTTCAATTCGTTTCAGCAGTTGGAACGTTTGTTTTATTGTTTTTTGTCAATGCACCATATGGTAGACATATAAATAAAAAATTTGGTCCGACAATCCATCCGAAATTAGGTTGGGTTATAATGGAATTTCCAGCGTTCTTTGTGATCCTTTTATTTTATATCATTGGAATGGTTCAAAATGAGGGTGTTTATTCTGATGGCAGGTCGACTTTTGTTGTTACTTTGTTTTTAGTATTTTGGCAAATGCATTATATTCAACGAACTTTTATTTTTCCTTTTATAATGGCAGGAAAAGGAAAAGCCATGGCCATCGTTATTCCATTGTTTGGGATGATATTCAATACGATGAATGGCTATCTTAGTGGATACTTTTTCTTTAGTGGTAAGAGCGAATTTTTTGAAGGAACTCCTTTTCAGGTCAATATTGCTAAGTTATATTCAGAAGAGTGGCTAAGTGATCCTAGATTTATTACGGGTGCTATTTTATTTGTTATTGGAATGGCTATTAATATTCACTCAGATCATATTTTGCGCACATTAAGAAAGCCAGGAGAAACGGGGTACAAAATTCCAAATAAAGGTTTCTTTAAATATGTGACAAATGCAAATTATTTTGGTGAGTTTACGGAGTGGGGCGCATTTGCTATAATGACATGGTCGTTGCCTGGGCTTGCTTTTGCAGTATTTACCTTTGCTAATCTGGCGCCTAGAGCCTATAGCAATCGTAAATGGTATCGCCAATACTTTGGTGACGAATACCCCAAAAAAAGAAAAGCGATTATTCCTTTTATTTTTTAACTATAGTATAACCAAAATCTAATAACGCCTCTTCAACGACTGCTTGCTCGTTCCAGGGGCGTTTGCCATCAGCATAAAAAATACAACTCTCATGTCCTTTTCCAAGAAACAAAATGGTATCTTCTGGTTTTGCTATAGAAATTGCCTTTTTAATAGCCTCTTGCCTATTTTCTATTTTGAATAATTGATTTGATTTTTCTGCTTGAGGGCATCCTTTGGCAATATCGTTAATGATAGCAAGAGGATTTTCTAAGCGAGGGTCTTCGTCAGTTAAAATAATAATATCTGCATTATCATCGGCAATTTTACCTTGAATAGGGCGCTTTGTTGTATCTCTTTCTCCAGCACTTCCAAAAACTACAATTAAATTTCCTTTTGTTTGTGCTTTCATAGAGGGAAGAAGTTTTTCGAATGAACCAGGGGTGTGGGCGTAATCTATAATGGCTGCAAAACCTCCCGTATGTCTTACTGAATTCATTCGTCCAGCAATTGGCTGTAGTTCGGCTAATTTATCTGCAATTTTGCTGGTACTAATTCCTTCTTCTCTTAATAGATAATATACGGTTAGAAATGCAGCTGTAGCATTTTCGATATTAAAGACTCCAGGTAGCTTAATTTCTGTTTGTATAATTTCATTATTAAAATGTAAATTGAATTTAGAGCCAGATGGAGTCTCTTCTATAATTTCTATATTGCAAGTAGCTAATTTGTTGTTGATTCCATATTGATAAACAGGCCGCTTCGTCGCATCGATAAATAATTGTTTGTGAGGATCGTTTGCATTGATAATTCCAAACCCGCTACTTTTTATTTTTGCAAATAGCTCGCTTTTGTCTTTTCTGTATTGCTCGACAGTACCGTGAAATTCTAAATGTTCTTGGGTTACATTGGTTAAAAGAGCAACATCAAATTCTACACCGCCAAGGCGATTGTTTTTAGGGGAGAGACCATGGCTAGTTGTTTCGATGACTGCATATTGGCTACCCCAGTCACGCATTTTAGCTAATATTTCTTGCAGTTCTGGTGCTTCTGGTGTGGATTGGCGCAATGGATTTGGATAAATCTTTTCACCTGCCTTAAATGCTACAGTTGAAAGATAACCCGCCTTTTTTCCTAGTAATTCTAGAAGTTGAGAGATAAGGGAGACTGTGCTACTTTTTCCATCGGTTCCTGTTACCCCAATTGTCGTTAGGGTATGAGATGGATATTGATAAAATGCGCATGCAAAATAAGATAAAGATTGGCGTGGCGAATCTACTTTTATATAGGCTATATCTGCATGATAATTTTCTAATTCGTTAGCATGTACTATAGCGACTGCACCAGTATCGATAGCATTTTCAATATAATGATGCCCATCAGTATGGACGCCATCTGTTGCAAAAAAAAGGGCACCCGCTTTGACGTTACGAGAATCGTAAATAAGTGAGGTTATTTCTGGATTTAGATTGATGTTTTTATAGATGGTGTAGCTTGTTAATTTTAGTAGTTGCTCTAGTTTCATGACTTATTATATCAAAAAAAAGCAAAAAAAACAAATAAGATTGATAAAATCTAAATTTTTCATTATTATATAAGAATGAAAAAAAGACTTATCACATCAGCACTTCCTTACGTAAATAATATTCCACATCTTGGAAATCTTTTGCAGGTACTATCGGCAGACGTTTTTGCACGATTTTGTCGTATGCGAGGCTATGAAACACTCTATATTTGTGGTACCGATGAATATGGAACCGCAACCGAAACTCGAGCAGCAGCCGAAGGGGTGACTCCTCGTGAACTTTGCGACCGCTTTCATCTTGTCCATAAAGAGATTTATGATTGGTTTAATATCAACTTTGATTACTTTGGACGAACCTCGACACCTAAGCAAACAGAAATTGTGCAAGCCATCTTTAAAAGTATAGAAGATAAGGGCTATATTACCGAAAGAACGACTGAACAACTATTTTGCGATGCCTGTGATCGCTTTTTAGCAGATAGATATGTACTTGGCACCTGTCCACATTGTGCATTTGAAGATGCAAGAGGCGATCAATGCGATAATTGTGGTAAATTACTCGATCCAACCGAGCTTATTAATCCTCGATGCGGGAGTTGTTCGGCTACGCCTAAATTAAAAGAAACAAAACACTTGTATATCGATTTACCAAAAGCACTCCCGCTTTTAGAGTCCTGGATGGATAAGGCGAGTGTAGAAGGATTTTGGGCAAATAACGCTGTTCAAATAACTAAAAGCTGGATTCGTGATGGCCTTAAGGAACGATGCATTACCCGCGATTTAAAGTGGGGTATCCCTGTTCCAAAAGCTGGTTTCGAAAATAAAGTTTTTTATGTCTGGTTCGATGCACCCATTGGTTATATTTCAATTACAGCAAATCATAGTGATAACTGGGAATATTGGTGGAAAGACAACGAAAATACACAGCTTTTCCAATTTATTGGAAAAGATAATATTCCATTTCACACCGTTATTTTTCCTTCTTCTTTGTTAGCAAGTGAAGAGCCATGGACGATGTTACACCACATGTCTAGTACCGAATATCTTAACTACGAAGATGGAAAATTTTCAAAATCTCGTGGAACAGGTGTTTTTGGAAACGATGCAAAAGATACGGGAATTCCCGCAGATGTCTGGCGTTTTTACCTTTTTTATAACCGTCCAGAAAAACAAGATGTTTTATTCACATGGAAAGATTTTCAAGAAAAGATTAACAAAGAACTTATTGGAAATTTTGGAAACCTAATTAACCGAACCTTAAGCTTTGTAAACCGTTTCTATGAGGGACAAGTCCCGATAGCTCCTATTAACAACGACCTACGCTCTTTAATAGATAATCAAATATCAAAAATCGATAGCCTCTACGATCGTGCCAATTTACGTGATGCATTGCGTGCAATCATGGAACTATCAGATATCGGAAATAAAGCCTTTCAAGATGGAGAACCTTGGAAAATGCGAACCGAGAATCCCGAAGGTGCAGCATCTCTACTTCGAACATTAATCTATTTAATTAGAGACCTTGCAATACTCATTTCTCCCGTAATGCCCTCAATTGCAGAAAAAATTGCTCTTTTTTGCGGGAATACGACTTTAGACTGGGATAATCTTGGAAAAGAAAATTTTGGTAATATTACTCCTCCAGAAATTCTATTCTCTCAACTAGATGACGAGACAATTTCAACCTTAAAAGCTCGCTATGCAGGATCACAAGATCAAAGAGCAGAATCATCAACAGAAGCTACTACAAAAAAAGAGGTCTCTATAGAGAATGAAACTCTAGCGGGTCAATTTTCAAACGAAGTCTCTTTAAAAATTGGTAAAATTATTGAAATCGAACAACACCCAGAAGCAGAGCGCCTTTATGTCGAAAAGGTCGACATGGGCAATGGAATTGTTAAGCAAATTGTCTCGGGATTAGTTACCCATCACAGTGCAGAAGAACTTTTAGGAAGCCATGTTGTTGTTGTCGAAAATTTAAAACCTTCAAAATTTCGTGGAATCTTAAGTGAAGGAATGTTACTTGCGGCAGAAGGCGAGGCTCTAAATGGCGAAGAAGCCCCTGTTAAAGTACTCATGCTAGATAATGTCCAAGCGGGAATGCCTCTTAACATCGAAGGATATCCTGTTAAAGAAGAGTATAAAGCTTTAAAGGCAGATCGCTTCTTTAAAATGCCTATTTTATTAAAAAACAATCAAGTTCTAATAGATAATAAAAAATTGATGTGTGGCGAAATCGAAGTTAAATCGTCTATTTTAAATGGAACGGTTGGTTAAGATGCAGATTAAACTCCTTCAATCCGAATTGTGGGCTAAACTAAAGGGAAAATTTGGCTGGAATTCCTTTATAGTTACACTAGACGCAAACGACATCCGAGTTTTCATTCGTCCATTGCCTTTTGGTTTTCATTTTGCCTATATCCCCTATGGCTTTGAGCACGTCATCGATTTACAACCTGTCAAAAAGGAACTCATTAGATCCATCCGAGAGAATGTAAAAAAACTTTTATTTATCCGATTAGATTTATCCGACTACTTCGCCTTTCCATCAGAAGAAGGAATTAATTTTTCAAAAACCTTCCGCATCCCATCTTGGCTAAAAAAGAGCAGTGACGTGCAGCCTCCCGACACCGTTGTCTTAAACCTCATAGAAACTACCGAAGAAGAACTTCTTGCAAACATGCACAAGAAAACTCGATATAACATCAAACTTGCACAAAAAAAAGAGGTTCAAATCGAAAAATCCAATATAAATCGCTTGCCAGAATGGTATCAACTCTACGAAGCGACAGCAAAACGGGATAAAATATCTATTCACAAATATGAATATTACAAAACGCTATTTGAATTAGCACAAGAAGATTCTGCCTTTAATATCAAACTATTTCTTGCAAGCCACGAAGACGATTTGCTAGCTGGGATTGTCGTCCTTGAATACGAGGGGCAAGCCATCTATCTTTATGGTGCTAGTTCTAACGAAAAACGCAATTTAATGCCTGCCTACTTGCTCCAATGGGAAGCAATAAAAGAGTCGTTATCAAATGGGTGTCATTCCTACGATTTTTATGGCATTCCGCCTGTTAACAACCCCAAACATCCCATGTATGGATTATATCGTTTTAAAACTGGTTTTGGTGGAGAAATTGTTCATAGAGCGGGAGCATGGGATTTACCGACATCGCTATTTTATTATCGACTCTTTCGTATTCTCGAAAAATTACGCCTTTTTTACTATAAAAAAGTTAAAAAACGGGGTTCTGTCTAACCAACTATTTTTTTAACTCGCGTTGAATGTCGCGCGATAGATCTCTTTCTTTTATTGTGCTACGTTTGTCATGTAATTTTTTACCTCGTCCAATCCCAATTTGGACTTTGACTTTTCCATTGACTAAATAAAATCGTAACGGGATAATTGAATAACCTCGCTCATCAATTTTGCGTTTCATCTTTTGAATTTCTTGCTTGTGTGCGAGTAACTTTTTTTTGCGATTTGGGTCGTGGTTGTTGATATTTCCAAAGTCATAAAGATTGATTGTGAGTCCTTGGATGAATAATTCATTGTTTTGCAAGAGGCAAAAGCTATCGGGGAAAGAGATTTTTCCGGCTTTAATCGATTTTACTTCGGTTCCTTTAAGTTCTATTCCACATTCTAGTTTTTCTTCGATATCGTAATTAAAATAAGCCTTTTTGTTTTCTGCAATAAGTCGATTCCCTGGATCCTTGGGTATGGAACTTTTTTTAGCCATTATTCAAGCCTCGCAAGAGATACAGGTATCATGGGAGAGTTTGAAAAAGCGAGTCTAAAAGTTGCAAATTCGCTGCAAAATTCTGCGGGAAGGCTAGAAAATTCAGAGGGAAGTCGAAGAATTCTTTCTGGGTAGTTTTGTGATATAGTAAAACTAGATGGCAAGTAACTATCTTCACACCATTCTTGCAAGGTAGAGCCTTTTATTATATCTTTAGTTGCTTCTAATTCAATATAATGAGGAAGGCGCATCTTTTTTTCGATTGCAAAAGATTTTGCTGCATGCCAAGAAATCCCTGTAATTTCGTTTCTATTACTAGAAGGATTAAAATAGCGATTTATTTGATTGCTGCTTGCCCATTTTTCAATCATTTCGGGACTTGCAGATAAAAACATATTAAACTCATTAGAGGTGACTGTTCTTTCGCTAATGTAAAAATTAGAAAAATAGTACAATTGAGGAATAAGGGGAGGAAAGTCATTTTCGGTTAATTGAGCTATAGTAGCTAATGTATATTCGTCATTAAAGCGGTAATATCCACCATAAAATTCTAAAAACTTTATTCCATCACGGACCATTGTTTTTCCCGTTGGTTTTCCAAACTGGGTAGAAATAGGCAGATTGCAATAGTTTACAAGTGAATCTCTAAAATTGATATACTTAAGTGTTTTTTTGATGGTACGTTGTTCTTTAAGTGTAAAATATTTTATGTAATCATAAAAAACCTGCGGATAATCATGGCTTAAATCAATTATTCTCTCCGATATCGAAAACAATATTTCATCTGGAATATCGCGATTTTGTTTTGCAAGTTCATTTGAGGAGATTCCCGACGCAATAAAAAAGGCATAAAAGCAATCTCTTTTAAGTTCTGGGGTATTAGCTAGTGGTGTCACATGGATGAAAAGGCGATTTAATTGCTCTGAAATCGATTTTTTGTCCTCTGATGCTAGAATATACTGGGTTGCATATGAAATAATCGGAGGTGGGATGGTTTCATTTTCAAAGGAATGATAAAAGCTGATGGTATTAAACTGTTTAATTGTATTTGTTACAGTTAAAGAAGGGTTAACGTTTAAAACATTGAATTCTATTTGATCTTTTTTAGGAAAAATAGATGAAAAAAGGATTCTACCTTTTATTTTTTTTGTAAGAATATTATCTTTTGCGCCGGTATATTTGAGAGAAAATTGGTGTTCTCCTTTAGGAATAAACCTTTTTAGAGGAGTAGATCCAATATATTGTTCGTTTACATAGACAGCTGCATTAGAAGGTGTGGATGTAAAAGAAACAATGGAACCATTTTTTTTAATTCCAGGAAGAATAAGTAGTAAGAAAAATAGAAGGATAGCCAATAAGACAATTAAGATTCTTAAATAGACTTTTGCTTCTATGCCAAAAATAGGAGGAAGAGTAACCGAGAAATCTTGAGTTGAAGTATCTACAAAACGCTTTTCTTTTCTGTTTTCTAAGAAGTTTTTAATGAAATTCATACTTCAATAATACACAGATTTCGCACTTGTATCAAGAAGAATTTTGTGATAAAATTTATCTATTAGGATTTAACATATGGGCAAAAAGAAAAGAAAAGATAAAAATAGTGAACCGCAAGACAAATTAGTCGAAGGGGTAGAACGATACTTATCTTACCGAAAAAAGAAAAAATTTATTCAAAAAACGCGTAATAAAAGAAAAAATTTTATTGAAGATTGGGGTGGTTCGCTGCTTTGGGCTGCATTTGTTGTTCTGCTTATTAACCAATATCTTTTTCAAGCCTATCAAATCCCATCTGGATCAATGGAAAATACGCTTAATGTTCGGGATATGCTTTTTGTAAACAAAATCGTTTATGGTCCAGAGCTATTGCCTGGTGTTGCAAAGCTCCCAAGTTGGAATGAACCCGAGCGCGGAGATGTCATTATTTTCGAAAGCCCAGAATATCAGCAAAAAGGGGTGGTTCAGGAAATATTTAATCGGCTTGTTTATATGCTTACATTCTCGCTTGTAAACTTAGACCGTGACAACGAAGGAAATATTGCTGTTCATTTTTTAGTTAAAAGGGCAATCGGGAGCGAAGGAGACTTTATCCAATTTGGGCAAAACTCTATGACGATCACTCCAGCAGGTTGCGATATTTCTTCATCTTTCTCAGAAAAGAAACTTTTTTCCGACTTAGGAGCGAAGAATAATACGACATACCAGTATTCAGTCGATTACTACTACGAATATAATTTCATTAAAAGTTATCTTTATTTTACTCAAAATCCAAATTTATTAGCACAACGATACGATGTTATCTACTCCGACGAAATTGCATATGGAGATCAACAAGTTCCCAAAGGGGTTTCTATTGTGCATAATCCTCGTTATATGGCAATGAGAGATCATTATGGTTTTTATGTTGCAAAAGACCATCTATTGCCTTTAGGGGACAATCGCAATAATTCACACGATGCTAGATCATGGGGGCCAGTTCATAAGGATAAGGTTTTAGGTCAAGTTTCAATCCGGTATTTTCCATTTAATAGATTTGGAATTCCACAATAGTTTTCGATGAGCAAATTCTCGTGCCTCGAGCTTGCAACTATATTACCCTCGTTAGAAAACCAAAATTTATCTTTATATTTACATTTTCCTTTTTGTCTACAAAAATGTGATTACTGTTCCTTTTATTCGACTCCATCAACAAAAATAGAAATCGATAAATGGATTACAGGTATTTTATCACAATACAATCAATTTTTACTTATTTTAACTCCTAAGTCAATTTTTACTGTCTATATTGGTGGTGGAACGCCCTCGTTATTAACAGAAACTCAGTTGCGCACGCTCACACATGGACTTTCATCAATCACACAAAAACATCAACTGCAATTTAATCCAAAAGAATTTTCTATCGAGGCTAACCCTAATTCACTTTCAAACGAGTGGATTTTAGAAGCTCATAACTGCGGAGTAACGCGCATGACCGTAGGCGTTCAATCTTTTTCTCCTCGATTACGTGCACTCATAGGTAGGCATGCCAATCCTGACTTAGATTTAAAAGATAAATTACTATACGCAAAATCTTTAGGGATGCGAGTTGGATGTGATTTAATTACGGGAATCCCAACACAAACGGTAGAAGAGGCGATTGCAGATATTGATGCTGTTTTAGATTTAGGTGTCTCGCATATTAGTTTGTATCGCCTTATAATTGAAGATGATTCTTTATTAGAAAAACGACTAAGCGATTATCAAAATGAAGAACAAGAAGATGATGCCGAGTTTGCCGCTATCGCTCGTATAAAAGAACGAGGACTTTATCAGTACGAAGTCTCAAATTTTGCAATCTCAGGTGAAGAATCGCTTCATAATGGCGTCTATTGGGATATGGGAAATAGTTTGGGGTTAGGCGAGTCGGCTGTTTCGACCCTTCATAATTACGATTCTAATAATATAGTAAAGAAGGCCTATCGCTTAACTGCCAATAAAGAAATTTTTGAAACAGAAGAAATTGCAGAAAAAGAATTTATCTTTGAAAACATTATGATGGCTCTTCGGCAAGAAAAGGGACTTAGCTTAAAAACTTTTAGACAACGATTTGATAAAACTCCAATAGAACTATTTCCAGAGGTTTGCCAAACAGCTATAAATAACAAAGATCTTATATGTAATTTATCCACATCAACTTTTAAAATGACCGACAAAGGAATGCTCTTTTTAAATAAATTTTTGCTTTCTTTAATTGAATATTAAAATTCACATTTTTTTTAAAAATATATGATTGACAGATGAAAAAATGCCTTTTATACTAAAAATATAGGGGGTAATATGAAATCAAAATTTCATCATTTTTTTATTTTATTAGTATTTGTAATTTTTGGATGTACTAAAACTGAAGTTCTAGAATTAGATCCATCTAATTTTACAATCCGTGTTGGGCAAACTCAGCAAATAACAGCGGTCAATCCTAATGCTGTATCCGATGCAGAGTTTATTTGGAAAAGCTCCAATCCGAATGCTGCAACGGTGTCAGAGACTGGGGAAGTAACTGGAGTATCCATAGGGACTTCAACCATAAGTGTTACACAAGAAAGTGCTGTTGGTAGCGCTGCTGTTACTGTATTAGCTGGCGATATTAAAATTAGCACAAATAATATTACTATCACGGAAGAAACCTATAAAGGTTATCGTTATCAGTTGTTTGGAGGCCAAACTGCATTTGAACAACTCATCAACAACTTTTTTCCTGTCGGCACAAACATCGATTTCGATAAGATATTATTGTCTTCTGTTTCTATCCCAGAGAATTCTTTTCTGCAAACCGATGCAGATTTATTCAAAACAGGAAATAAATTTCCATACGAATTATTACAAACGGATGGTATTTATAAAGATAGAAAAGAGGGCGAGGGCGACAATAACTTTTCTACTAAAATTGAATTTGTTTTGATATATGAGAATACTTTAATTCCCTTTGTTTGGACAAATAACGAAGATAGGGATTCCTTTACTTTGCCAGATAAAGGAGTCTTATTACTTTCAAACGGAAATTTTCAAGTAGAAAACGTATTTGGCGATTCATTTCTACTAAAGATTATAGGATTAAAAACAAAATTAGCAAATACTTTCGATAGTGAAACTGGAGCAGGAGAAATTTCTTTAAATGTCTTATCTGGTGATAAAATATTAGCTTCTTTATCAAATGAACCTATTTCAGATGAAATAGAGTTGCCAATTACAGGTTTAAGTGCACAAACTACCTATAATATCACAATACAAATTGAAAATATAGAAAGTATAGTGTTAGATTCAGGTAATGAACTTAAAGAAATTATCAACAATGTACAATTATCGGTTACTACACCCAATATTAAAGCTTTAAATATCTCGCCATTGCATTTAAGTATTGTACGTAAAACATCAGATTTGGGAAAACCAGAAGAGAAAGCAACAGCCCTTTTTAATTATGGGGCAGAGATGGAATATTCTTTAACAGAGTTACTTGGAAGCGATTATCATAAATATAATTTCGATAATGCTACATGGTCGGCTAAATTTATAGATTCAGATAATGACAGCCTAGTAGCAACTGTTACAAATGCTTCCTATAAAAAAAGAGCTGAATTTGTTCTTTTTTTAGAAAAAGATTATCAGCTTACATTCAAACCCAAAGAAGCAACTATATCGGTTCCTGAATATTCAGATCCAAGTAAAACGTTGTTAATAGAATTAAGTTTAATTTCGGAGAAATTTTGGGGAAATACCTTCCGGGTTTTAAAGGATCCCGAATTTAAAGAAACTTTATATTTTAAGAAAGATTCAAATGGTAATTTAGTAATAAGTGGTGAACCAACCGATGTTCAATACAATGTCATGATGGCAGACGATTTTAATTACCACTTTAATGGACTCAATTATAAACATTATGACCATTTTAATTCTGTTAAAGGTAACCAAAATGCCGACTTAGAAGCCTTTTCTTGGAAACGATTGTGGCACATGCCAAACAATGAAGCGGAACCGCTTTTTAGAAAAGGATTTTCTTGGGATATTCGCTCTGTTGAAACGAAAAATGGAATTATGCTTCAAAAATTTGTTGCTGCAGATCCAATTGAAAATCTAATTTATCTTGGAAAAGATAAAGAAAAAGCCATTTCTGGCTTTACCGATTTAAGAAAAGATGGAGACGAAGGTAAGGTCCTTTGTGGTGTTTCTCGAAGCCCTACCGTGCGATTTGGTTATGTCGAAGCAAAAGTAAGAGTAAAAAAGAATGCATATAATGACTCAGAAGTACGTGGGCCTTGGTATGCTTTTTGGACCTGTGGAGCCTTAGCAGAGTTTGATATAATGGAATTTGTCGGTGGCACTGATGGAAATGTATCTAATCAAGTGACACATTATTTAGATGGTAAAGGCAACACACAATTTGGTGGAGGACCTTGGTTAAAGCATGCCGTTCCAGAAGATTATGAGAATGATTGGTGGACGCTTAGTTTACTTTGGGATGAAACTCAGGTTATTTACTATGTAGATGGAATTCCTATTCGACGTAAAACAGCCAATGCCGATAACACGGGTATTTCAGCTTGGCAAACGTCAGACAAATTACATGGACGAAATGTCACTAGTCATCGTTCAAATGGCGATATCGATAAAATAACTTTTGCAAATGGTTTTGACTGGAATATATATAATGAAGATGGATCTATTTCTGTTGCTGCAGAAGATAGAGATGTTAGACCTAATTTTCCTCAATATGATAATCCGATTCCATACGGCTCAAATGGGCCTAAGGGTATTTCGGATGCACCTCAACATATATTTATTTCTACTGAGGCTTCTTCAACTGGGGGTTGGGGCGCTCCATTTAGTGCAGATGATGCAAAATATTTTCCTACATGGATGGAAGTTGATTATGTAGCCTATTATCTACCAAGTGAGGAATTAACAGGCTTAGAAATTACCACTAATGTTGTTAATGCATTAGAGGTGGGCTACGAACTAGATCTATCCCTTTCATTTACTCCTTCTCATACAAATGACAGAAATGTAAGCTGGAAAAGTTCAGACCCAAATATAGCAGAAGTCGACTCAAGCGGAACTGTCACGGGTGTTTCTGATGGAACGATTACAATTACTGTAACCTCTAATTCAAATAGTTCTATTTCCGATACTGTAGAAATAACTGTGGTAAGTGACAAGGTTTCGGTGCAATCGGTTGTGCTAAACGAAGATTCTGTTGAAATGGAATTAAACGAAATCATTACCTTAACCGAAACCATTAATCCAGCTAATGCCACATATAAATCGGTTACTTGGAATAGTTCGGATGAAAGTGTTGCAACAGTTGACGAAAATGGAGAAGTTACTGCTCTTAATTACGGAACGACTACAGTTACAGTGACTTCAACCGATATAGGAAATTCTTCCGATAGCTGTTTAGTTACAGTAACCCGATTAACGGGAATCGAATCTGCGCCAGAGAGCTTAGTTGCCGAAGGAATAACATATAAACTTTATGAAGCATTTAATTTTGACGGTAGCGACACAGAAAATACAATTACCTTAGCATATACAAATGCAGATGAAGTAGCAGGAATGCTAGTTCCCAAAAATGGAGAACAAAAATCTAATGTAAACTTTACTCAATTTCCAAGTGGGATAGATTATGTTACAGTGCGGATGAAATATGACTATGAAGTAAATTCTATGTTTACTAACAATAGTTATTTTTATACTTTTGCACGACATGATAATACGGTGCAAACGACGACTACGGGAAATTGGTCAGTTGGGAAAATAGCAACAGGTGATTGGTCTTTTACTAAAACCGATTGGCAGAATTTCGGAATTTTAAGCGAAGAAAACCAAACAACTTATTATTTGAATGAACAATTAATAAATTTAAAGGAGGATTTAACTTGTTACAA
>CAYJGX010000052.1:0-351 GCA_964369795.1 uncultured Spirochaetaceae bacterium | reverse complement strand
GAACATCTTTTGTTGCTGGCACTCTTGGTTTGGTTGTCCAAAATCATACGAGTAATACAGAGGGAAAAAACATTGGCACTCATGAAATTGAATATGTAGCTTTTTATAAAAAACATATACCATTAGAGTCATTTTCAATTGATGGTACAGCAACTTCTATTGGTGTTGGAGGAAAAAAACAATTATCCCTTTCCTATACTCCATCAAACACAACAGAAACAAGTGTAATATGGAAAAGTGATGATAAATCAAAAGCAACTGTTGATGAAAATGGATTAGTGACTGGAATAGCAGCTGGTCGTGCTATTATAACAGCAACATCTACTATAAATGAACTAATTAACCATACCT
>CAYJGX010000051.1:12392-15015 GCA_964369795.1 uncultured Spirochaetaceae bacterium | reverse complement strand
TTTAAAAAAAAACTACAAACTTAACACAAACCACCCCTTGATTAAAGTTGCGTAGTTTAAGTTAAAGAAAAAGGAAATCAAGGGGTTATTTGGAATAATTAAAATTTCCAATCTTTTATTGAATTTTGTGCAAGGCTATGGAGGGAGCATCGCAGATGCGTTCCTTCGAACTTTTATAGAAAGTTCGAAGAACCAAAGTCCCGAAACAGCCGACCCCATGTGGGAAGATGGGGATGCACCCAACAAAAAAAACAAAACGTTCTTTATTAAAATAAAAAAACACTGTATAATATTACCTAAACAAGGAGCTTTTATGAAAACAGCATTCAAATCAATTTTATTAATATGCATTGCATTAACACTCGCTTTTGCCACAAGCTGTGCATCAGCCAAAATGCTTAAAACAGCACAAGACGACTGGGAACAAGGAAATCATTATTCCGCACTAAAAAATACAATCTTAGCGATTCAAGAAGACAACAACGAAAAAGCAAAACTCTTCTTCATGGACAAATACGAAGAAGGGATAAAGATTATGGAAGAATCTATCGAATCCGCATCTAAGCTAGCTGGAACAGAGGCTGCGGTAGAGATTCAAAGAATTCTAGCCGAACTTATCGAAATCAATAAAATGGTAAAAACTCTTAGTTTTCCTTTTACCGACAAAAAAAATACCTACTCATGGACTCCATCGGAGGTAAAAGACTATGAGGAACTACTTAAAAATGCCGTCGCAAATACACTTAAAGCCTATTTAGCAAAAGCACAACTAAGTAATAATTGGGATGACATTCAATCCATAGGGGACGAAGGTATTTCAAATATTCCTCATGATTCTGTAAAAGAAGACTTTAAAAAAGAACTTTCTCTTATCATTTTCTCTAAAGCACAAAAATTAGCACAAAGCGAAAAAGAAAGCGACCTCGTTAAATCACTAGACGGCTTTAAGCTTAGTAAAAAATGGAACCCTTCCGACATAGAAAATGCTAAGGCATGTGACGAAGAGACAAAAATGGCAACAGAAAAAATTGCAGCGATTCATTACGCTAAAGGAATCGAACTATATCAAGCTAATGCTTCCCGTGAAAAATTAAAGGAAGCTATCCGTGCTTTTAGAACGGCCAATGAGTGGGTTCCTAATTACGAAAGCTCTACAGAACACATCAAAACAATTAAAGATATATTAGCACTCTACTATTATGTATTTATTCCAGAAAGTGATTACAAATTATTTAGAGGGGATGCAACACTCAAAGATCTTCCAAATGACATTAGAGGGCTCTATTTTAATAATTTAAAATCAAAACTAGAAGAAGAAAGCAATGTATACTTCAATCTAAAAGATAACAAAGGCGATTTCCATTCAAAACTAACAGCAAAAACGCTGACAAAAGCAGCCACAAGCCGCTATAGCTATCCAGCCTACATTGCAGATGCAGAAAAAGCAGGAGTTTTCTACCTAGCACTAATCGACATTAAAAGTGGTGACGAAATTAGTATTACTGCTTTTAAAGAAGACGAAACTATCGAAGGTCAAGATTTAATCCGAAAAGAGATAAAGATTGTTCGAAAAGAAGGACTCAAGGAAATTATTAGTACCGTACGATTGACCAAAGGAGAATACGACTCAATTGCATCCTTACTCTCTTCAGAGGCTATTTCTATTAGAAAAGCGCCACAAGGCATCATCAGCTTCCTTGCGCAAAAAGGCGAAACCTTCGACCTTAAAAAAGATTGGGGAGAACTCTCTTTCGTCGATACTCCAGACAAGGCTGCATTCAAACTAATGACAAAGAGCTACAGTTACCCTCTTCAACTTCAATATGACTTTGTCGATCTACGCGATTACGACAAAAAAGTTATTAAATCAAGCCTAATTAGCAAACCAGCTGAAGGCATTTATCAACAATACATAACAACTATTATCGACAAAGAATTGTTTGAATGGATTGAGACTCCAACCTACGATTTCAGTCAAGAAGCACGAACAGAGGTGTCGGACGCACTTATCAACAATACCCGCCTAAACGACTTATTTGAAGAAGCAAACAAAGAAATTGGAGAACTTTTAAATCAATATGACTAAAATATTATCTCTACTATTTATTTTCTTTTTTACCACCTTGTCATTTGCCCAAGCAAATGACAAGGTTTATCCTGAAAATTCTTCAGAAGTCACGGTTATGGGAGAAGGAATTCTTAAGCGCAACACGGTCATTACATACATGCAAATGAAGAATAAAGATATTACCGCGCCACTTGCTCTTTATATTTTCAAATTATACGAAAAAGAGGGAAAAGTTGAAAATGTCAACATCGATATCGCACTTGCACAAATGATGATAGAAACTAATTTTTTACGATACAATGGAGACGTACGGCCAAATCAATTTAATTTTGCCGGAATAGGTGCCGTTGGCGGCGGGGCGAAGGGAGCCATTTTTCCGAATATGCAAATAGGCATTCGGGCTCAAATTCAGCATTTGCAAGCTTATGGAAGCACCGCCGCCTTAAAGCAGGATTTAGTAGACCCTCGCTATAAGTATGTAAGGCGAGGGATTGCTCCACGCCTAAAAGATTTAACTGGAAAATGGGCAACCGACCCAAATTATGACACATCCAT
>CAYJGX010000051.1:0-12292 GCA_964369795.1 uncultured Spirochaetaceae bacterium | reverse complement strand
GCCTAAAAGATTTAACTGGAAAATGGGCAACCGACCCAAATTATGACACATCCATCTTTAGGATTATAAATGAGATGTGCGAATTACAAAAACAGCTATAAAACTATTTTCGCTTCACATTTCCCTTATAAAGACCTGCAAGATCTCCTCCAGAAAAATTAAACAAAATTTCTTCGCTTGTGACAACTAAATAAATTGCCTCTTTCGTAATAATTGTTTCGGGAGCAAACCCAGAAAATTCTTGAGTCTCTTCATTTTCCTTTACTGCCACGACTGTCATCCCTACTTTACGTCTAAAATCAATTTCAATAAAATTCTTTCCAAAAAAACGGCTTGGCATTTTGATTTCGGCAAAAACTAAATCACCCGCTAAAGGAATAAAATTGACGACTTGCGACGAAAGAAGACCTGGAGCAATTTTTTGTGCAGCTTCGGTCGAAGGAAAAACGACCCGAGTTGCTCCGACCGTTTCTAAAATTTCACCTTGTTGAACCGTTTCTGCCCGCGCAATAATCGATTGAACACCAATTTTCTTTAGATAATGGCAGACCAAAAGAGAGGCTTCCATGCTGTTTCCCATATCCACAATAGCCGCATCGATATTTTTATTGACAATACGACAAATCATTTCTTCATTCATTGCATCGGTAATAACAGGTGTCGTTACTCGATCTTTGACTAAATCAATTCGATCTGCCCTCTTATCGATTACTAGAATTTCACAATCCGCAAGCGATAGCTCATCTAACATCCTCATTCCAAAATCATCTAATCCAATAATAGCAAATTGTTTTCTCATCCGATTAATACCTCTCCCTTAGGATATTTAATTACATTTTCAACAAAGGAGCGCGAAAGAGACAGAGTCATTGAAACCAACCCTACACGCCCTGCAAACATAGTAAACACAAGAATAATTTTTCCTGCACTAGATAGGTTCGGGGTTATTCCCGTTGATAACCCGACTGTTCCAAATGCAGAAACTGTTTCAAAGAGGACCTCACCTAAGGCAAAGTCTTCTGTAATGGACAAAGCAAATACGGCAAATCCAACTAAAAAAATCGACTTCATCGCAAGCATGTATGCTCTTGCAATTAAGGTTGTTGATATTTCACGCTTTCGCAAGACTACATTATTTTGATGATTTAGCCCCTTCGTGATAGAAAGCACAATTATTGCAAAAGTGGTCACCTTTATCCCACCAGCCATCGACGCAGAGCCTCCACCAATAAACATAAGCAAAACAGTGAGAACATGAGAAAATGAAGTTAATTCGCCTTGGGGAACAGTGTTAAATCCCGCAGTTCTAGTAGTAACCGATTGAAAAAATGCATGAACCCATTTTTCAAAGCCATTAAACTCTTTATATAGCTCATTCCTTTCCACAAGGAAAAAAGAAAACGCAGGCAAAATAATAAGAAGAGCAGTGGTCGCCAAAACTAAAACAGTGTGAACGGAAATTTGTTTTTTGTAACCTCTAAATTTGAAAAACAAATCTCGAAATACAACAAACCCGATCCCCCCAAAGACAACTAAAAACATGATAACAATTAGCGCTCCCGATGACTCGGTCACCTCTTCCATACCCAGAGGATACAAAGAAAACCCCGCATTACAAAAAGCTGAAATCGAATGAAAAATTCCATTAAAAATAGGATTGACCCCTTCGATAGGAGGCAAGAAAATAGCTAAGAAAATGGCACCAATCAATTCGAGGGTGAGTGTAATACCTAAAATTGAAAAAATAACTCTTTTAACACTCCCCTCCACTGCATTGATTGTATATTGATTGACCAAGCTATGTGATACCATACTCCATTTTTTCCGTGGCATGGCAAGTAAAAAACTAGTAAAAGTAATAATCCCTAAACCGCCAAATTGAATGAGCAACATAATAATAACCTGTCCAAACCGAGACCACTGAGAGGTATCTAAAGTGGCAAGACCCGTTACACATGAGGCACTAACGGCTGTGAAAAGAGCATCAATGTATTTGACACTACCTGCCCCTGCCCATGAAATCGGCAAAACCAAAAGAATAGAGCCTACAACAAAAAGACCAATAAAATACGAAAAGAGATTAATTTGTTGCAAAAACCCTAAATTTTTTACCATGTAATTCTTATTCATTTGAATCTATTTGAGCGTCCTCGCTGATTGTTTCTGTTTCTGTTTCGCTCTTGGGTGATGGAATTTGAACATCCACAGAGTTAGCTATTGCAACCTCTTTAGATATTTTAGCAAAAATAATTTGAGAATAGGCAAATGCTTGTCCGCCTTCGTATAATAAATAAAGATTCTGATTGTCTTGGGCTAAACAAGAGTAAGCTGCAGCTTTAGGGAAAATTAAAAAAGATTCCTTCCAAGGCATCTCTGGAGATTGAGTAAAAAACAATCGCATCTTTGAGCGAGTGAGTCCTTGTGGAGATGAAAAATAATATCCACGCCCACTATTATCGGCTAATAAAGAGGCTTGACATACGGGAGTCTGAACCTCATGTGCAAAATGAAGATCTCCATCCATTGTTAGCCCGCCATCGTTGCTTTTCCAGAAAAGTCGAGCCGTACCAGGAATATCTGCTGTATATCGCCTTGACTGTATCCATAGTTCGCCATTTTCTAATTCGGCAACTTGACATTCATTAGTTCCATCGGGTGCCATGGCTCCAATAGCCCAAGTTTCGCCATTGTCATCGGAATAAAATAAATAAGACAAATAGGAGCCAGATTCTGAATTATGCGCATCACAAGGAACGACAATTCGGCCTGCATTTTCCCCTTTTTCTAAAACGATTGAATAGCCAGGACCTGTCGCGAGCCATGTCCAACTATCTTTTGCCACTTGTGAAGTAATATTGACAGGTTCGCTCCAAGTTGCCCCAAGGTCGTCGGAGTAGAAGGAATAAATTTGGCGTCGTTCTTTGCTTGTTTTGCCAATAATTTCTATTTCGTGATCTTCTCCTAAATTCCAAGTAGACAACATTAAAATCCGTGGTCTTTCTCCCTCTCTTTCAATAACAACAGGCGCTGGATTTCCGCAAGTATTTTTTGCGTCATTCCAAATGACAGATAAGGCAGACCATGTTTCTCCGCCATCTAGGGATCGTTTCATCACTAAATCGATATCGCCCGAATCTCCAAAACCATTGACTCTTCCCTCTGCGAATGCAAGCAATTGACCATCAACATTTAAAATAGAAGGAATTCGGTAACCCTTATACCCTTCTTGCCCCGAGACAAACAAAGCCCCTTGCGTTACCCCTTCGATTTCAGGAAACGTCAAACAAGAGACAAATAAAACCACTGCGAGAACTGCTATCAAAAATTGACTAAAATTTCTTATCTTCATAATTCCACCTTTATTGATTATAATAGAGTATTTTCAAATATGCAACCAACGAATTTTATTTTTTGAATTGTTAAATTGCAAAATTGAGAGTAGAATAATATTGAGCCTAGATTAAGGAGTTAAAATGTCTGACTGTATATTTTGTAAAATTAAAGAGGGAGCTATCCCATCAACAAAAATCTATGAAACAGAATCCCTTTATGCCATAAACGATATTGCACCACAAGCTCCTGTACACGTTTTAATTATTCCCAAGAAGCACATCGCACGAATTGAAAATATTTGTGTTGATGATATTAGCTTGATGGGCGAACTTGTGCATGCAGCGAAAGAAATTGCAATAGAGTTAGGATTAGAAGATGGATACCGATTGGTTTTTAATGTCGGAAAAGATGGACAGCAATCTGTGGAGCACATCCACCTACACCTAATGGGCGGAAGAAAATTCAATTGGCCAGCTGGCTAAGACGAGAGTAAAAATGAATATTATAGAAGAAATGAAACAATTTAACATTGATATTGATGATGTTCGTTGGTATCTATGTGTGCAAAAATCGAAGGAGCTGATGGTTTTAAAAGAGACTCCTGGGGCTTTTATCACCTATATGCATTCCAAAAAATTAGAAGCCGACCTATACAACATGGAAGAAAACTTCCTTAACTACTTGCAAAGTGAGTTGAATAATCGCAAAATGGACGAGGCTTCAATCCGAGAGACCCTTTACCGAATTAACCGCGAGAAAACGCTTAGACAACAAGGAAGACTAACCATCGAAGTACCTAAGCAGCAATTTGAAGAAGACGATATCTACGAGGAAGACGACGAATGAGAAAATTACTCATTTTAACTAGCATCATTTTAGCAACTGCGTTTAGTTGTACCACCATTGACAATACGGTCGAAACGGCCGATTTAACTGGAATTACCGAACTTGGAATTATCCCTGCACCGACCTCCGTCACTTTACATAAAGGGGTTCACCCTCTCTCCCTTAGAAATCCCATCATCATTAAAAATGAGAAAATTCCAAGCGAAGGCTATAATATCAGCATCACTCCAACAGAAATACGCATTACCCACTGCGATGAAGCGGGTCTTTTTTATGCGAATCAAACCATCGACCAAATGCTTAAAGCAAAGAGCGCAGTCGAGAGTATTAAGTGCATGACGATTACCGACTCTCCGAGATACAGTTGGCGGGGGCTTATGCTAGATGAGTCTAGGCATTTCTTCGGAATAGAAAAAGTAAAAGAAATTCTTGACGACATGGCAAAACTTAAATTAAACCGATTTCATTGGCATTTAACCGACTCAAACGGTTGGCGAATTGAAATTCCTGGCTACCCCAAACTAACCGAAGTGGGCGGCATTGGAAATTATACCGACCCTAACGCTCTTGCAGAATTTTATACAATAGAGGAAATAAAAGAAATTGTCGCCTATGCCGCAGAGCGTCATATTATCGTTGTGCCCGAAATTGACATGCCAGGCCACGCCACCGCCGCAGCTAATGCCTACCCCCATCTATCTGGCGGTGGAAACGAAAAATATCCCAACTTCACTTTTAACCCTGGAAGCGAAGCGGTTTACGACTTTTTAACCGATGTATTAACCGAGATTACCAAACTATTTCCAAGCCCGTGGATTCACTTTGGAGGAGACGAAGTTCATTTTGCCAATGCTCAATGGATTGATATTCCAGAAGTGCAGGCACTTATGAAAAAAGAAAAACTACGGAATTTAAAAGAGGTCGAATACTATTTTAACAACCGCATGGCAAAAGTCATTAACGATTTAGGAAAAACCGTTATTGGCTGGGATGAAGTGGTCAATGCAGGATTAGATCCCGAGAAATCTGCCATTATATGGTGGCGACACGATCAAATTAAGTCGGTCAACACAGCCCTAAAGAAAGGGTTTCCAACTATTTTGGCTCCTCGCCTCCCCTGTTACTTTGATTTTGACCAAGATGAAAGCCATCAGTATGGGCGCAAATGGGAAGGTTTTGCTAGCAGTGAAGGTTTGCATGGATTTCCAGAAAATTTGCAAGTGAACTTGGCAGGCGAACCGGCACAAAATATTCTGGGAATTCAAGCCTGTATTTGGACTGAACAAATTGCAAGCGAAAAACGGCTAAACTACATGACCTACCCTCGAATTTACGCCCTTGCAGAAAGTGCTTGGAGCCGACCTCACAATAAGAATTTTGAAAATTATAAACTACGCCTTGCCCCCTATCTGCAAGAATTAAAAGAAAAAGGCATTTATTACTACGATTTATTTGCACCTGAAACGACTCCAGAACCAACCGCAAACGAACAATAATTAAAATCGGTTTATAACCGCGAACACAAAAAAGGAAAGCCTACAAAACTTTCTTGACAATAGAACCATCGACCTTTTTAAGCTGCTTCTTAAAAGAGCCTGTTAAAACGATTTTCATAGTCCAAATTCTTTTTTTGCATCTTCTAAGGAAGTCCCCTTCTCGCCGCTTGCTTCAAATTCTTTCCAGGCTTTTTCGGCTACTAAATATTCTTGTTGTGATTTATTGTATTCCTTTTCGTACAAGCTAAGCGCCTTATTGGCAATTTGACTGCGATTGAGTCCTGACTCTTTTGCAAGGCTAATTAGTTTTGAATAATTGTCGTCTGTTAAACTAATACTAAGCGTTGGCATAATTTCCTCCTACTTGTTGTTAACAACATTAGTAATGTTGTTATATCATGATATTGTTTTTTTCAAGGCTCATTCTAGCTTTAAATGTAAAAACTCCAAAATTTCGCAAGAAATTTTGGAGTTTTTACTTCTATTTGAACCCGCCTACGCATAGCACAGACTGCTGTTTATAACTATAGCACTTCTTTATTCTCAATCTTTGCTTTAGTGGCGCTAATAAACTCGGACAACGGGATCCCATTAGTCTGCTTGCCAGAGCGAAGACGCAAACTGACCGCTCCTTCTGCCTCTTCTTTTTCGCCAAGAATAAGGGCATAAGGAACCTTTTCGGTAACCGCAGTACGGATTTTAGCATTCATTCGGTCGTCACTGTAATCGGTGGAAACTCGGAAGCCTGCTGCCTTAAGCTTAGCTTCGACCTTTTTCGCATAGTCGTCGAAAGTGCTAGCAACAGGAACCAAGCGAATTTGCTCTGGCGCTAACCAAAGAGGAAAAGCACCTGCATAATGCTCGATTAAAATACCGAAGAATCGCTCGATAGAACCTAGCAAGGCTCTATGGATTACATAAGGTTGTTTTTGTGCACCGTCTTTGTCGACAAAAGTCATTTTAAAACGTTCAGGCAAATTGAAATCGAACTGAATTGTAGACAATTGCCAAGCACGCCCTAAGGCATCCTTAATTTTAATATCGATTTTTGGACCATAAAATGCCCCACCACCCTCGTCTACTTCGTAATCTAAACCTTCTGCCTCAACAGCCTTTTTAAGTGCCACAGTCGCAGCATCCCATTTTGCCGTTTCCCCAACCGATTTTTCTGGCTTTGTTGAAATATAGGCCTTAATATCGTTAAAACCAAACGATTTTAACATAAACATGGAAAATCGTAAAACTTCGGAGATTTCGCTATCCATTTGATCGGGAGTACAAATAATGTGCGCATCGTCTTGAGTAAAACCTCGCACCCGAAGCAAGCCATGAAGCGCACCCGCTTTTTCGTATCGGTAAACCGTACCAAGTTCTGCCCAACGGCAAGGAAGTTCACGGTAGGAATGCTTTTTATTATTGTAAACCATAATATGAAATGGACAATTCATTGGCTTAGTGTAGTAGTCAAAATTGTCTAACTCCATGCTAGGATACATTCCTTCTTTGTAAAAATCTAAGTGGCCAGAGGTTTCCCAAAGCCAAGATTTTCCAATATGAGGGGTAAAAAGCATTTCGTAGCCATTTTTAAAGTGTTCATTTCGCCAAAAGTCTTCTATTGCAATTCTCGTTCGCGCCCCATTTGGATGCCAATAAACCAACCCTGGCCCCGCTTCGTCGTGCAAACTAAATAAATCGAGCTCTTTCCCTAACCGACGGTGATCTCGTTTTTCTGCCTCTTCGAGCGCTTGTAAATACAAACGCAATTCCTTTGGATTCGTGAACGCCAATCCATAGATACGTTGAAGCATAGGCCGTTTTTCGTCGCCCTTCCAATAGGCTCCCGCTAATCGTGTTAACTTAAAAGATTGCGGATTTAACTTTCCTGTGCTTTCCACATGGGGGCCTTTACATAAATCGGTAAAGGCACCTATTGTATAGGTTGTAATTTTTTCACCTTCGGGCAACGCTTCAATAAGTTCTGTTTTATAAGGCTGATCTGCAAAAAAAGCCAACGCCTCTGCCTTAGAAACCTCTTTTACCTCGAAGGGCTTATTTGCAGCAATAATTGCCTTCATTTTTGCAGTAATTTCTTCTAAATCCTCGGGAACCAATTGCCGAGGCAAGTCAAAGTCGTAATAAAAACCATTCTCTATAGCTGGGCCAATCGCAATTTTCGCCTCTGGAAAGATTTCCAAAACGGCATCTGCCATCACATGTGCAAACGAGTGTCGCACCAAATTCAATTTATCATCTATTGCTTCTGCCATAAAATCCTCTTTACTTACAATTTACCCCTTCACCCTAAAAAAGTCAATTCAATTCTTTGCAATTCATTGTTTAGTTGGGGCAGATGAATTTATCGCACCTCCTGTGCTATCATCTGCACTGCTCCATCCTTGACCCTGGGTTCCGGCTCTCTACGTTCGCCGTCGGCCTACGCTTCCCAATCTTTTTCTGCTTATACAGAAAAAGGATTTCCAGCTTCCGCCTAACCCGTCTAAACTCGGGCATCTCCCCTAAAAAAAGAACCCCAAGCTGGCGCTTGAGGTTCGAAAATCCGTTCTAAAACTCAGATTAAGGTGTTTCTGGTTTTGGTTCTAGTTCTGGAACCGGAGGAACTAAAGAGCTTTCGTCCACAGAAGGTGCAGAAACAACCGCTGTAGTAAAGTCATCTAACCACCAGAAGAGCCCTTCTCGACAATTTCGTCCTGGACTAGGCTGTGTAAAAAACATAGAAAATCTTCCATCCATGTCTTTTGAAGCAGTAAACGTAACAGAGTGTTCATTCCAACCCTCTGGGTACATTGCCTTAGAAGCATTCCCAGAATAACCTGTATTGTCAACAAAAGGTCCATAATCCCCACGAGCCTCTTCTGTAAGAGTTTCCCCTTCAATCTCATCTATAATAAAATCGAGGCCTTGTTCGGCATATTCTTTTTGCAATGCAGGACCTACTTTTACAAATCCGGAGAACTTATACTCTACGCCCTCATACAGTGGGAAGGTATGATCATAGACAACTCTACCCTCAAATCCACCACGACTGTATACATACGTATTGGAGATCCAATTCCCATTACCTGTCATATACAAAGCTTTCTCCCCTGTATAGCCTTCGATATAATAAGAGCCACCGGTTCTACCGCCATCTGCCAATATACCGACACAAGGAGTCGCTCTTTTATCAGCTAAATAAGCATAATTACTCCATAAGCTCTTATCATTGCCATCTAGCCACTCTTGATGAGCCGCTGCAGGGCTACTCCAACTATAATTACTCGATCCTCCAGGTTTATGACCTTGCATCTTGTAATAGGATCCACCGCCACGGCGCCAGCCAAAGCCAGCTTCACCTTCTTCTGGCAGACCTTTTTTATCGGCACTCATTTGTTCAAAGCCAGCATTTTCAAAAGGTTTAATAGTTGGCATTAAAACTCGAAGGCGTCTACGAATTGCTGTTTCTGTATCTCCTTCTTTTGCAATCGCTTTATTACCTGCAAGGTCATAAGCATCTACTTCAATTTCTTGAACACCCATCATTCGAGGATCAAAAACAATTCGGTTTTCATCTGATATCGTTAATGCCTCAAAATTAGTACCACTATATAACTGCGAACTAGTATCCTTCTCTGCAACTCTAGAACCATCAACAAAAGCAAAAGTATGCCAAAGTTGAAAATATTGATCGGCACCCATATCCCAATCAAAATCAGGGAATAGATTGACATCGGTATCCGCAGCGGCTACATTTTCAGAATTCGATACCATTTCTCCATCTTTCATAATATAGGACCATTTAACAACCGGAGCAGAAGTATCTACAGCAAAGAAATAAGGTGGATCACTCTCTTCTTTAGTATAGGAGCCACTACCCTCTTTATAGTTTAAAACCATTTTAGCCGTCCAATTTCCATCTGCTAATTCGTCGCCCACAGTCCAAGTAAAATAACGATAATCTTTAGAGTCTTCCGCAGGTATTCCTTCTAGGTAATCTTCAAATCCAGTCGCATCTGGAGTCCCTTCTGCATCTACATTACCCTTTGAGGGTAAGTTAGAGGATGTGTGCTGATCAGAACCTTTCGTTAAAACAAGTTGGAAGTAAGTAGTCTCTTTTTCGATAGTTTCCATAGAAATTCCAGCCCCCTCTAGAATTTCCTCATTTAGGTTTACAATTGCACGAATCACCAAACCGGTATTCGTCATTGTGATTCCATCACTATCTCGTAAACCTGTGTCTTGTTCTTTTTGCAAATTAAGCACGGTCATAATATCTAATTTAGAAGCAGGAAGAATATCAAATCGATAAACAAAAGAACGATCTTGTGCCTTCTCAAGAATCATTTTCCCTTCTTCTTCTACATAGCTATCATAAATACTAACCACATAGCGATAGGAATCGGCATTATCAAAAATATAATCTTTTCCATCTTCTTTGGGAATCCATTGAAAATCTTCTTCTCCCCAACCAGTATCTAAAGATACGGTCTCCTCTGGAGCAGACCCTGCAGCATCTTCCAACAAAGAAATACCCTTAGCTCCGTCTGCTACTGACATTGCTTTTTTATAAGTAGTTGATAAAATAACTTCATCTAAAGAGTTATAAATTTTTGCTTCGACATAGTAGATATCTGCTAATTGACTGTCAGAGAACTTAGGTTGGAATTGATATGTATTCCCAACAAATCCACCACGACCTAACAAGGTATTAATATTTTCTAAAACAATGTTATTGTTCATTTGGTCAAAGTATCTTTCTGGAAAATCTACTTTACAAGCAGTTGTTACAATAAGGACTAAGCCTAGTAATAATATAAGTATTTTTTTCATCTATATCCTCCTAATTCACCTTGTAATTAATGGCCCAATGCTCACTGTGGTTTACCCAGTTACCCGCTTTAGAATCACCAGGCGTTGGTGCATATCTAAAATTAATCTTCGTCCAAGTGGCTGTCCCAACACCTTTAGGATCGTCACCTAAATCCCAGTCATTGCCAGTCTCTTTATCAACTTCGTACCCATAACCTGGATAAGTTCCCCATCCAATGTAAGTTGGCATAAAAGTGGCCAGTTCAGCACCTGTAATCGTTTCCGAGGCATCGGAACCTCGTTTTAGGTATAATGATCCATGACAAGGAGCATTTGCATTGTCTCGCCATGCACCCCATTGTAGCGTATAATCTCGCACACCAAGCCCTTGGATTCTAAAGTGCATTTGTGGCCAAATAGAAGTAACAATCGTTAAGTCGACATCGTGGCTTCTGCGAATATTCGTTTCTAGTTTAATTCCAGAGACAGAAATATCCCGATTGGTCCATAATTTTAAATCTGGCCAGTCGCTATAATTTTTCATAGCACCGCCACCCCCAGAAAGTCCAGCCGTATAATAAACATTTCCACTAACGGTTCCGCCATGGTTTTGCCCACTTGTCAACCAAGACATCGATTTGTCATAACAATATCGGGGTACTTGCATGTGCCAAAGTCGATTCATAGCTGTTTCTTTTGCCCACATACAAAATTGAGCCATAGGAATTTTTGATAGATATGGAATCCCAACACTTTTGATAGTAGAAACATACTCTTTCCCATCTACCTTCGCTCTAGCAACATATTCAACTCCAAAGGCTCGTTGCAAATTAAATTCTTCTTTTCGCAAAATGGCTTTCCAAGCTTCTCGGTCCACTTTTGCATAATCCCATTTAAAGCCTAATTCCTCTATTTTTCCATTTTCGTCATAATAAGGCATTGGGTCTACAAAGGTAAAAGTACCAAGTTTATCATTGTATTGTATTACGGGAGCAGGGCCTCTTTGCGCATTTGTTAAGTCATAGCTTCCATCTTCTAACAATGGACAATCGGTACCATCAATTTGAAGTGGAATTGGATTTCCATTTAAATCTTCTGCAGGAACCATTGCACCTTCTTCGGCACCATCGCTTTCATCTGGAACCATTTTGTAAACTAAATCGCCTAGAGGATCTTTTATCGATCCGTCGGGATTAAGTGCTTCGTAAATTTCTGTACGTGTAACAAAAGGAGTTCCTGCTTTGTTATAGAATGCATCTTGAGCAGGATCCATCCAAGGTTGAGCAAGTGGTTCACATCCGTTTTCTTTACCATAATAAACGACTCTTTCAATTTGTATACTTTTAATCTCCCCAGGAGCAGGAATTGCACCATTATTAGAAACACGCCCACTTACATAAACGGTATCTGGGTAGGCGGGGTCGATGTTAGATGCTTGCATAAAGACACCAACTGGATTGTCTGGATCTAGAACGGTAAAAAAGTCTTCGACTCGAACAGTATTCCCATCTTTTAAGTTTAAATAAGCGACAAGTTTAATGGTTCCATAACTATCGATTGTATGAGTATAAGTGAAAGTATCGTTTTTGATAGCTTTTTCGTAATAAATAGTCTTATTGCCATCCTCTGAAAGGCTAACTAATTTAACATCGATAGTTTCAACAGATGAATCGGCTCCTAGTTCGTCTAAGCGGAATTCTGTTGGTACGAATTTTCCATCTTCTTGAGCAATAGCTGTAGGATTTTTAGAATCGAGTAAACTCCATACTGGTGTCCAACCTTCATATTCAACTAAGACAGTTGTCATTGCC
>CAYJGX010000050.1:4636-15612 GCA_964369795.1 uncultured Spirochaetaceae bacterium | reverse complement strand
CGTTGTTGACGGAATCATTGTCATTCCAAAAGGAGCCGTCATTCTTCCAGGTACCACAATTTAGTTTTTAGATTGATAGCAACAGCCTATTAGCAAAAGCTGATGGGATAAACTGATGAAAGAAGTTGCCCAGTTGCCAGCGATTGCCTAATAAACAAAGCCGTTTCTCGGATTTCCGGAAAACGGCCTTTTTGTATTTTAGTTTCTAGTCGGGTTTTATTACCTAGTTTTATTGTTTTTTTATAGCAAAGAAATAGTGGGCATAAACAAGTGAAGAACGACAACGACAAGTACGGCAAAGCCAAGAACGGAATTGAACTTTTCTACAAAAACGCCAAATTTCGATTCTGGGAGAATGGCACTTACGAAGAGAAAGACTCCCGCAGTTGCACCAATGGTCGCAGGCAAGAAGTCGCCAAAGAAGTTATCTAGCGCCCCAGCGGGGAAGATATACAGCATAAACGAAATACAAAAGGTCCACACCGAAAGAGCAATAACTAGCGATTTTTTTGCAAATAAAGCGGCCTTAAATTCGGATATTCCGCTAAGTGAAACCTTCGTTATTTTTGATGCTAGTAAATCGGCAACAAATAAAATTCCAATAAAAGCCAATGTGGTTGTCCACAAATAAAATAGCGGATACCGTATTCCTTCTATAACATTTAAAGCTTGAAATCCTTCTCGTAGGACTTTGATTGACATTTCTTGCATAAGAGACTCCTTTTTATTAGTATACGACCAAAACAATTATTGGGCAATCCTAAAAATTAAAAAAAAGAAATTCTTTTTGTAAAAGCGGTAATTTCTCGTTTTTCCTCTCCGCTATGAAATTGAATATCGATTTCAGATACTTCTGGGTCATGATCAAAAATGAGCTCGTGCCAGACAACTCTTCCCTCTTCTGTCGGGAGATTTACAGAAAGAGATTGCTCTTCGTCTCCATAAAGGGCTAAAAAATCAACTGGTGCCACCGCTTCTTCGCCTAGCTTTTTTATTTCTAATAATGCAAAGACTTGACCCGTTTTGTTGTCGGTGTGCAAATAACTAATAGAAAATTTATAGCCAAAAGCGCGCTCTTGTCCCATAATATGGGGCCGAACCATCACAAAAAAAATGTAAATTAGACATATTAAAATAATATCAAAAAAGATGATGCGTCGGCGTTTTTTGATTTGACGAAGATCCTCTCTTTGGCGTTCTTTGTAGCGTTTAGAATAACGAGAACGTCTTGTTTCGGGGGGAGTAAAATCGTATTGGGTGTTGTTTGGGTCAAAACTTTCTTGCATGAATTAAAACTCCTTGCCATTTATTTTAAGGGAAGGCACCTCTTTTGCAAATTCACTAGCGACATAGGCAATCATATCCGTCGCAGAAATCCAACCCTTTTCTTTGTAGGCAAGGTCGGCGGCAGTTGCGTGTAAAGAAAGCGCATCGGCAACCCATTCATGGGAGAGACGACTCTCGTGGGTGCAATAGGGATAAAGGGAGGCGATAATGGCAGCAAGTAAATCGCCGCTTCCAGCCACTCCTAAGTGGGCACGAGAGCTATCAAAGTAGAGAATATGCACTCCCTCTTTTTGAGGAATGGCGATTTTTGAAATAGAGCCTTTAAGGACGACTACAGCATTGAGTTTTCGTGACAAAGGCGCTAGCAATTCTACCTCGCTCCTTTCTTTGCACCTTTCTTTTATCTCGGGCAAAAGTCCATCGCATAGCTTTCTAAATTCGCCAATGTGAGGGGTCAAAATCCAATTTCCATTGGAATATTTTATCCATCTAGGGTGTTTAGATAAAATCTGCAAGGCCCCGCCATCGAGGAGGGTTGGTTTTTGGAATCTGAGGAAGCGTTTTAAGAGAGAGCTCTCGGTTAAGCCTCCTTTCCATCCCGAACCTAGTAATAGGAAGTCCGACTGTTGAGCTATTTTATTCAAATTGCTTTTATAAGCGTGCACTACAACACTTGGAGCAAGGCTAGAGGTTAAAAATTTTATTTGCTTAGGGACAACCATTCGCGCAAAGCCCACTAAGTGCGAAATCTGTTTGGCCACAAGAAATGCTACCCCCGAGTAGTCGGTAGATCCCACAACTGCCGTGACTCGCCCTCGATTTCCTTTATAAGAGGTGACGGGATCTGGAGATTTAAAGTTTGATGTTGACAAATCGTTTGTAAGATGCCATTGGTAGGTTGATGATGGTTTGGCTAAATGCCACGCAATCGCCTCTTTTGGGAATATATTTGAACAAAGGAGAATTTCGCCACAGCCTGCCCTATTTGCTCTGGTATAAAAGAGCTCTTTATAAAATTCGACTGTTAATGTAAGGTTCGCATGAAAAAAAGGATTCCCTAAATATCCACATCCAGAGGGAATATCAATAGCCACCTTTGTTTTTTCTGCTAGAGAATTCCAGCATTCCATCACCTTTTCAAGTGTCCCTTTAACAGGGCGATTGACTCCCGTCCCTAAAAAGCCATCAAATAGATAATCGTATTCATTTAAAAAATGCGTTAGCTTAAGTGAATCATCATCAAAATCATCAACAAAAAAACATGGAACAGATAGTGGCTCATATAAATCTCTTTTTTGCAATAAAAGCGAAGCACAGAAACCCATTTCTAAGGCGAGCTTAGCCATAAGAAAGGCATCACCACCGTTATTCCCATTGCCACAGCAAAACAACAATTTTGCCTCTTTTAGTTCGAGCCTATTTTCTTCTGCCCAATTCAAAAATCGACCCCACATAGAGGCGGCTGCCTTTTGCATAAGCGTCGAAGATGGGCAACCTAGAGTATGGATGGCATAATAATCTAGGGAATTCATTTCCTCTATGGTTACGATGGGGGCATCTTTTTTCATCTTAACGAGCTAAGCCGCCCACTGCTAAATCTGTTCGCCAACGTGCTACTTCAACATAGTCCTTATGCAAAATAAGGGCCGAAAAAACTCCCTCTGAAGAAATATTGTAAAATTTATCGTAATCAGAGCGCTCCCCACTTGCAATGCGAATCCGCCCGAGCACTTCACCTAAACCATTGACGGCTAAAAGTTCGTAGCTTGTCTCATCGTTAGGTGCTAAAAAATACAAATGGCCTTTTGAATCCATTCCCACCGACTCATAAAGAACTTCCCTTTTATACCGATTTCCATCGTCAAACAAAAGTTTTTTAGGTAGATCAAAATTGGCAACAAATTTATTTTCGACTAGATCATAGACCCAAATGGTCGAATCCGAAAACTGAACTCCGGCCCCTACTCGTTTTCCATTAGAACTTTCATATTCGTAAAAATTGATCTTTAAGTATAGCTGTTTATTTTGATAACCTAAGGTAATCTCTTCGAGGGAAGCTAAACGACCATCAACAACCGTAGGCAACTTTTCGTCATTAAAACTTAGATTGAAAATTGGCTCGCCCTCTTGGTTATATGAAAAGACATACCATAAATCCTTAGTCCTAGAAACAACGGTTAACTGGTCGCCCTTTGTCACTTGCAGCGAATGAATATAAGGAAAAGGAACTCCCCCAACCCCTTCTTGCCCAAGGTCATTTAGAAACTCGCCCGAGCTACTAAATCTTCGAACGGTTCGATTTAAAAGATCCCCATTATTTTTGTCAATCTCCACACGACCACTATCAACCGCTTCATCAACAATAAGCCGCTTTTTGGAATCGACAATTATATTTCGGACGTTGATAAAGGGATGTGGATAGGCATTTAAGTTTGATGCTAAATTCTCGTTCTCATTTTTTTTATAGAGTGTAATGGGTTCTGGGTTGTCGTTTTCGTTGTAATAAGAGGCGAGTAAATCTCCCTGCCCGCTTAGTACAATTATTTTGTTTTGGCGACTGTCTGCAATATAAAAAAGCCCGTTGCTATGGATAAAATCATTCTTTACGAAGGCGGCGGAATCGGGCTGGACAATGAAGTCTAGCTGTCCTTCCATTTTGCCATAGTTTAGGGTAAAGAGAGATTCTTTCTCTAGCGGGTTAACAACCCTTGAACAACTAGCTAAACAACTGAGGATGGCTAATGCAAGCATTAGTTTGATAATTATTTTCATTTTACTCTTTACGGATAGTCTCATTACTAGTATATTACTATTATACGAGTGTATCGTCAATCGATTTTTTGGAGACATCTATGGGAATTTTTAATGGTATTTTAAAATTAATTTTTGGGACTAAAAATGATAAAGATATAAAGGAACTTTTGCCCGATTTAAGAAAGATCAATTTATTAGAAAGTGAAATGACTAAACTGCAAGATAGTGACTTTGTGGCAAAGACTGCCGAGTTTAAAGAACGCTATGCAAATGGGGAGACTCTCGATTCCCTTCTACCAGAAGCCTTTGCCCTTGTCCGGGAAGCCGCTTGGAGAAAACTTAAAGAACGCCACTACGATGTGCAATTGCTAGGAAGTATGAGCCTCCATAAAGGCGGTATTATGGAAATGAAAACAGGGGAAGGAAAAACTCTTTCCTCTGTCCCTGCCGCCTACTTAAATAGTTTAACGGGGAAAGGGGTTCACCTTATCACCGTCAATGACTATCTAGCAGAACGGGATGCCAATTGGATGCGCCCCGTCTACGACTTACTCGGAATAACGGTTGCACACATTGCCCCAGATATGGACAACGAAGTAAAAAAGAAGGCTTACGAAGCAGATATTACTTATGGGACTAACAACGAATTTGGGTTTGATTACCTACGCGACAATCTGAAGGGACGCATGGAAGAGAAGGTGCAACGCCCCTTTCATTATTGTATCATTGACGAAGTCGACAGTATCTTAATTGACGAAGCAAGAACACCCCTTATTATTTCGGGAGCGGCAGAAGACGATTCACAAAAATGCCACGCTGCAAACAATGTGATTGGACGCCTAGAAGAATGTCAAAAAGATCCAACGACAGACAACTATCCTACAGAAGATTCCGAGCTCGTTGGCGACTACACAATCGATGAAAAAAGCAAGCGAATTAAATTCACCAATCAAGGGCTAGATAAGATCGAAGAGGCCCTACTCCAACGAAAAACAATCGAGGGCTCTTTATACGAAGGAAACAATTTCGAATATGTCCACTATGTGACTCAGGCCTTGCGGGCAAAATTATTATTTAAACGGGATGTCGACTACGTCGTCCAAAAAAGCAAAGTCGAAATTGTCGACGAATTTACGGGCCGTATCCTAGAGGGGCGACGATATAGCGAGGGGCTCCACCAAGCAATAGAAGCAAAAGAGCACATTCCTATTGCAAGACGAAACCGTACTTTTGCAACCATCACCTTTCAAAATTATTTTAGAATGTATGAAAAGCTCTCTGGGATGACAGGAACGGCAGACACCGAGGCAAAAGAATTTGCAAAAATCTACAACATGGGAATCACCGTTATCCCAACAAACCGACCTGTTGCAAGAAACGACGAAGATGATACCATCTACTTAAATGAAACTTTTAAATTCGAAGCTATCTGCAACGAGATTGCAGAGGCCCATAAAACGGGTCAACCCATCCTTGTAGGGACTGTCTCCATCGAAAAATCGGAATTGCTTTCGCATTTGCTTAGAAAAAAAGGAATTAAACACGAAGTCTTAAATGCCAAAAACCATGGACGAGAAGCGCTTATTATTGCAGAGGCGGGAGCAAAAGGTTCTGTCACCATAGCAACAAACATGGCTGGTCGTGGAACCGACATCAAACTCGGAGGAAATTATAAATTCCGAGCACAAACAAAATCCGAAAACGAAGAGACAAACGATAAAACTTTAAATATTATCCGTGCAGAAAGAGAAAAATGGGAAAAAGACTACGAAGAGGTCAAAAGCCTAGGCGGTCTTTATATTATTGGTACAGAACGCCACGAATCGCGACGAATCGACAACCAATTGCGAGGGCGTTCTGGACGACAGGGGGATCCTGGTCGATCTAAATTCTTTATCTCGCTAGACGATGACCTTATGCGACTCTTTGGAGGCGAACGCCTTAAAAACATGATGTCCTCGCTCGGAATGGCAGATGGCGAACCCATTTACCACAAATTTATTAGTAATGCAATTGAAAAAGCTCAGATGAAAGTCGAGGACCGCAACTTCGAAATTAGAAAGCACCTCCTAGAATACGATAACGTTTTAAACGAACAACGGAATTTTATCTATGCACAACGAGACAATATTCTAAAAGATGAAAATATCATTGTAAGAGTTTTTAATGCAATCGAAGAAATTACTACCGATATCCTAGAAGAATACCAATCTAGCTCAAAGGTTAGCTATCACGATGTAATGGACAAATTTAAGCAAAGTTTTAACTTCCTCCCAGACATCGACGCCGACACGCTACGAAAAAGCGACACCGAAAAACTAGCGGCACAAATATCAGAAAAAATCAAAAGCGACTTACAAGAAAAAATCTCTCTTGTCGGTGACGCTGCCTTCAATCAATTTTTGCGCCATCAATATATAACCAATGTCGATCGCCGATGGCAAGAGCACCTAGAAGAAATGGAAGAACTTCGCGATGGCGTCTATTTGCGCTCCTATGGTCAAAAAAACCCGCTAGAAGAATACAAACAAGATGGTTTTAGAATTTTTGACAACCTTATCTACGAAATCCGATCAAAAATTGCTCAAATTGCTGTAAAAATTCAAATCGAACGCAATCCAGCAGTTGGCGAGGCTCCAAAAGAAGCTAGGTCTAACACTCCTCAAAACTTGAATTTTTCTCATCAATCGGCTGGTTCTTTTGGGCGTGGACAAGGAATTGGGGATCAAAAAATTCAAGTGGTCAACCAAAACAAGGTAGGAAGAAATGAACCCTGTCCCTGTGGCAGCAATAAAAAATTTAAAAACTGTTGCGGTGCTAATTAGTATCCTTCCTGTCTAATAGATAATTTACTATTATTTAACATATTAAGACTAGACTTTTATAATGCAGAGGCATATACTTTAACCAATACGTGCTTAAAATTGTGCAATAAATATAACCGAAACAAAAAGGAGATTTATAATGGATCGAGAACCCTTATTAGACTGTCGATTTCAAATTTTAAGCTATGAGCAATACCTAATAGATTTAAAAGTAAAAAAATTCAATAAAATATGCTTAACGGAAGTTGTCAATGCCGATATCTCTATTGCCACTAATGGAGAAGAATCCTACTTTAAAACCTGTTCAGATATCCTAAATATGGGTAATATGGCATACAAACAAATGCACATAGACCATTTAATCCATGTTTATATTCATAACTATAAAAGTTTTATTGCCGTAGCCAACGACGACATGAGCGACGAAGACTTTCTTAATTTAATGAAAGCCAACTACGAACAGTACGAATTAATCTCCTCCTCCTCAACAGGACAAGGAGGAATTTCTCGCTTTGTTGTTGCCTTTGGCGATGACTTAATCAATAAAGCGACAAGTGCATTCCATTTAAACCGTTTTTCACAAAACAACTTTATCGTTGCCTCAAACGAGCAGGAACTCATTGCTAAAGAGGTAGAAAAAAACTCAGAATATTTTGACCTCATCAACTATGCCATCAACAACGACACAATCATTCCTTTCTACCAAGGGATTTACAATAATGAAGTTGGAAAAATTACTAAATACGAAGCGTTAATGCGAATTGCAGACGAAAACGGAAGAATTATCCCGCCAGGAGTCTTTCTCGAGGCCTCTAAGCAACTAAAACTCTATCTTTCGCTTAGCAAAATAATGCTAACTAAAGCGCTAAACGATTTCAAAAATATCGATAGCAATCTTTGCCTAAACATCACCCTATTTGATATCGAGGATACCCAATTTAGAGAATGGTTTCTTGAGACTTTGAAAAATTACCCCAACCCAGAGCGAATTATTATCGAGTTTGTCGAAACCGAGAATTATAATAAAAATTATATCCTTGTCGACTTTCTCGCCACAGTGCGCGAAATCGGATGTAGGATTGCCATCGACGACTTTGGAGTGGGGTTTGCTAGTTATACTTCTATCACTTCGTTGCAACCAGATATCATTAAAATCGATGGAAGCCTTATTAAAGATCTTTCCAGCAACTCAAAAAATGGTCTTATTGTCGACTCAATCTGTTACATGGGCAAACTCATTAATACAGAGATGACTGCGGAGTTTGTTGAGGATGAAAAGATTCAAGATATCATTTCTAGTTATGGTATTCAATATTCGCAAGGGTACCATTTTGCAAAACCTCTTCCTTTTAAAGAGATTCAAAAAGATTTAACCGAACTTAAAAACTAACATTTGAAGAATTAGTAATTTACATAATTTTTAGGATTTAGGGTGACATTGTTTCGCAGCAAGGTAAAGTGAAGGTGAGAGCCTGTGCTTCTACCCGTAGAGCCCATAAGCCCTACTCTTTCGCCTTGCTCAATCCAGTCTCCTGGCTTGACTAATATTTTGCTTAAGTGTGCATATAAACTTTCATAGCCATTTGCATGGCGTATAACCACAATTCTTCCATATCCTTTTGGCAAATTATCTGTATAAGTAACCTTACCCGCCATGGTAGCGACAATGGGAGTTCCAAGTTTATTGGCTATATCAATTCCATTGTGGTGCCTTCGTAAACCTGTAAAGGGGTCGATTCGGTAGCCATATGGCGAGGTTAATCGCCCGACCGCTGGATTGACAAAAAGCCGCCCCATTGCCTTGTCTAAGGTATAACGATCAATTTTTGCATCGGGCAAAAAGAGTTTTTGACCAGCTCGTATGACATCGGAAGTGATATTGTTATAATCTAAAATAGAATTGATCTCCGAATTGTTTCGGTTTGCGATTCGTTCAAGAGAATCTCCCGATTTGACCGTATACCAAATCCCTTTACTAGAAGGAATTTGCAATTCCGATCCTTCGCGAACCTTTCGCACGTCTGTAATATTATTAAAACTAATGAGCGTTCCTAAGTCTAATTTAAATTTTTGGGCAATCCCCCCAAGGGTCTCACCTTTTTTAACCCGATAACTTTGAATTTTTAGACTTTTGACTTCGTAGTTTTTTGTATCTGCAATTTCCTGCTCCGTGACATAATCCTCATATCCAATGTAAGTATTAATATCGAGTGTAAGTAAATTTTCGTTTTCTTCGATGAGTTGTAATAAATGTCTAGGTATTTTTTCTCGTTTTTCGGGAGCAAGATAGATGGAAAGAAGCAGTAGAAGTAAAATTAGTAATCCTAGTCCTACAATGAGAAGTTTAGTATTGATGGAGTCTTTATTGCGATTATAATAAGATTTGCAACGGCGTTTTAGCTTTGTCCATTTTGCAAGAAATTTATTCAAAATTTTCCCCTTCCACTAACATTTTAACACAAAAAAGATTGTAATGGAAGATAGAATGTTGTAATTTTAAGTTATGCAAAAAAAGAAATTTCTATTCTTTTTTATCGTTTTTCTCCTCATTGTTCTTTTATTTGTTTCACCTATAAAGACTCTAGTCTTAGTAGGCAATTCAATGGCGCCTACATTTAAGGAAGGTCAACGCCTCTTTTATTCGTCTGTAGCCTATTGTATACCGAATATCTTAAAAAAAGAAGAGCCATTTATATGGCAGAATCCTAAAATCAATGATATAATTATATTAAAGGAAGGGGGCAATCCGCGGTTACTCGTAAAAAGAATTTTAGCCACGTCGCAAGATTCAATTTCTATAGCCAACGACCAGCTTATCATTGGAGATTCTGTTAAAATTCCTTTAACCCAAGAAGAGGGGATCCAACTTTCTAAGTTGCAATATATCCCCGAAAATTTTTTCTTCGTCATTGGCGACAACAAAGAAGAGTCCCGTGATTCGCGTACTTTTGGACTCATCCCTTTTAATGCTATTCAAGGAAAAGTTTTAACAGCAAGGAAAAGAAGTGAACAATAATATTATCAATGTAAAAAAAGGACGATTCACTTTACTCATCGGAGCTTTCACTTTTTTAGGAACGCTATTGCTTATTTTACTTTTTAATAAAGTTTTATCGAGTTCTCATAAAGAGTTTGAAACAAATACCATTCGAAATGAACGTGGAACCATTTACGATACCCACGGAAATATTCTTGCCACTCAACAAAGAATTGTTAACCTACAGTTCTGGCACCCCAACCGTAAAGAAGGAAGCGAATTTGAAGTAGCAAAGCAGATAGCAACTATTTTTAATGACGACAGACAAGCAATATATGAAAAAATGATGGAGAAAAATTCGGGGGCCACACGTTTCTACGAAAATATCACCATCGAACAAGAGCGCGAAGTCAATAAACTTAGACGAAAATTAGTCATTCCTGGCTTTGACACCGAGATCAATTTAAAGCGATTTTATCCTCTAAAAGAGGAGGCAAGCCATATCTTAGGTTATATAAACAACCAAGAAATTGGGAAAGAGGGAATGGAAGAGGCCTTAGACCGTGAACTAGCTCCTTTTAATCATTCGTTAAACTATACACTTTCGGCAGATGCCTTTCTCACTATCGACCAAAACATCCAACATTTCACTGAAAATGTGGCAAGTCAAGCCTATGAAGATTACCAATCAGAATATGTTATTTTCATCGTCCTAAATGCAAAATCTGGAGAGCTTCTCGCAATGACCTCACGCCCTAACTACGACCCAAACGATCTCTCATCAACAAACAACGCGGCACTAACAAACAAAGCAGTCGCACAAGTTTTTGAACCGGGTTCTGTATTTAAATTGTTTTCAATCGGTATTGCACTTGAATCGGGTCTCATCGAAGACGACACCCATTATTACTGTAAAGGTTGGTATGAAATTGATGTTCAAGGAAGTTCCCCAATTAGAATTAACTGCTACGACAAGACAGCCCATCATAGTCAAAACTACGCATCCATCGTAAAAAATTCGTGCAATGCCGGAACCGCCTTTTGCGTCGAGCATATTAACAACTATAATTTTTCCGAAGCCATCAAAAATTTCGATTTCGACAAAAAAGTCAATCTCGGTTTCAACACGGAAA
>CAYJGX010000050.1:0-4626 GCA_964369795.1 uncultured Spirochaetaceae bacterium | reverse complement strand
AAGACGGGCTTCCTAAGCAATCCTAAAGACTGGTCGCTGCGTTCAAAACCAACTATTGCCATGGGACAAGAATTTTCAACCACAGCAATGCAAATTGTTAAGGCGGCCACCGTCTTTACCAACGATGGTGTTCTCCTAGAACCCTATATTATTAAAAAAGTGGTGCGTAAAGACGGTGTGGTACTACGAGAAAATAAACGAAAACCTTTATTATCTGTTCTTTCGCCCGAAACAGCCCAATTGATGCTTCATGCGATGGAAATCAATACCATTGCAGGTACAGGAAAACGCGCTAAAATAGACGGCATCAATATATCCACAAAAACTGGAACCAGCCAATTTTATGATGCCCAAACCTCTCAATACTCTAGCGACGCCTTTTTGACTTCCACTCTAGCCATCTTCCCAACCGAAGATCCCGAAATCATCATCTACGGAGCCTCTCACTATCCTAAAAACGAAAGACCCACTGGAGCCGGGCTGATTGCCCCTCTTATCAAGAAATTAGCAGCCGACTGTATTGCTTATTACAATTTAAACAAAGAAACCGACCAAATCATCACCACCAACCCTTACATCGAAAAAGCCTCCTCGACGACCCTTACTTTAGAGGAACAAATGCCAAACCTAATCGGAAAATCCAAACGGGATCTTATGCCCTTGTATCAATATAAAGAATACGATATCCAAATCAATGGAAACGGCTGGGTTGTAGAACAATTTCCGCCTGCTGGCAGCGATTTAACCGAGGTGACCGAGATTCGTCTGGAGCTAGAATGAGCGAAGAAACAGCTCTGTTTTCTACCAATTTAAAAGTTATCCAGACTCGTTTTCCAGAACTTGCAAAGAGAATCCTCTCTAGTCCCCCCGACCCCCGATTTTCTGTAACATCTTCAAAAAAGGGGCTGCCAATCCCCCTATTCGAAACAAAGGCCCTTCTCTCGCAATATGCTCCAAAAGAGCAACTAGCTAAACTCGTAGAAATGCAATGGAAAAAAGAGGCAAAATCGCCTTTTGTCGACACCACCACTTTTGTCGCCACCCATTTTGCTTTTGGCTATCTTCCTTTAGCTATAATCGATTTTATCAAGAGTCAGCTCACTCCCCAAATGGGCTTTCCCCCTCTCTTTATAATTGAAAAGGACCTTTATCAGTTGCGATTGGCCGCTCAAAATTTAGACATTAGCCCCATTTTTGAATATCCAAATCTCATCTTCTTACCCGAGGTTTCTACGCACACGGTCGTCCAAATGCTCTCGCTCCATGGCACCCCTCAAATCGCGCAATTTTCGCTAGAAAGTTTTAACCAACTCAACTTAGATTATACAAATGCTTTGCAAATCGAGCTCAATCGTTACAAGGAGTTTTGGCAGGTAAATTTAAACACGCATGCGCAATTTGGCAGATTATGGAATTCGCATATATTTAAGTCCATTTCTAGGTTAAAGGAGGGGTTAAGCCCTGTTAAGAAAGCCTCTTCGTTATTTGATACGGCGAAAGGGGTTCCCGCGCTCGTGGTTGCTGCGGGTCCTAGTTTAAATGAATTTCTCCCCGAGATTAAAGCATTTTGCGGAAGGGGAATTTTAATAGCGGTCGATACAGCAGCCTCTTTTCTACAGGAACATGAAATTATCCCCGATTTTTTAGTTGTCTCCGATGCCCAATACTGGAATTCATTGCACTTAAGCCATATTGATTTAAGTCAAATTTCCGTTGTCACCGAACTGACCGTCCACCCCTCACTTTTTAGCAAAAAAGCCAAAGAATTTTATTTATACGCATCTAAAATACCCATTTATCGTGCCATTGAATCCCTACTAGAACCACTTGGCAATATTGGAACAGGCGGCTCTGTTGCGACAACGGCATGGGATTTAGCCAGGTTGATGGGAGCCTCAAGGATTTGCACAGTTGGATTAGACCTTGCTTTTACGCAAAAGCAAACACATTGCGCTCCAAGTCGTTTCGAAGAAAAGTGCCATTCGCAAAGTTCAAAAACGCTTCCCCTAGACAATTACAACTGCCAAATACTTTTAAACAACCAGCTTATTCCCTTTAGCAACGGAAAAACCGATCAACGAATGCAAATTTATGCCTCCTGGTTCGATAGCCAGATTGCACGTTTCCCAGGAGAATATCACCGACTAGGAGATAAGGGCTACCCTATTCAAGGAATAACGGAAATAAGTAAAAAGGACTTTAATGATCTTTACTGCCAAGGCAAATGGCTTAAATCAGCCCTAGAATGGCACGAAATTTCTTTTCCGACCAATACCGCAGAGAATGCAAAAAAAGCCTTTACAGAGGCAATAGAGGCTCTCAGAGCGGTTTCTTTTTGCCCCACGGGAGAACTTCTTCATAACAACCCCTTTATCGCAACCTTATTCCTAGAGGCCAACCCAGAATTTCTAGAAACCGAAGCAAAAGAGCGCTGTAATCTTTTTAATGAAAAAAAAATGCAAATTTATAAAGATTTTACTTAAGCAACGCAAAAACAAACCGAAAATAATACTAGAAAGTATTAAAAAAGCGGTTTGCAATTAACGTCCAGGCAAATCGCTTTTTTTATTTTCCAACGAGATAATCATCTCTACTTCTGAAAAAGATTTCCCTAGGTCGGAAGCAATCGATAAAATAGAATCTCCATCTAAATATTTTTCTATAATCACTTCTCTTTCTGTTTTTTTTGCCTTTGTCTTGCGCGTTGCTTTTTTCTTTGGAAGTGGTTCTATACCATTAGTCTGCAATTGTTCTAAGACTCGGATCCTATTGATATCCGCTTGCGCTTTTTCATCGAGTGTCGCAATACGTTTTTCGGCTATTTGGATTGTCTCTTTCAATTCTTTAATTTTATTTTCAAAGACAAAAAGATTTCGACTGACCGCCTCGTCGCAGTCGACAAGCATTTTATTAAATTCCACTCTAATTTCTTTTAATATTTTGTCGCTCTTATTCCGCACAAATCGGTCATTAAAACTCCAATAAAAAATAAATAGAACCCCTGCAAACGAAAGCAATGATAAAATGACAATAAAAACCATTATTACCCCTTTAGATCTACTATAAAACCGATCCCTTCATCTCGAAAATTATCCTCTTCGATCCCATCAAAATTTGTCAAAACTCCACCTTCTTTGTGTATCTCACCTTTTTTAAACGAGGGTTCTTTCTTTTTGCGGTCTTTGTCCTCTTTATATTGTAATAAAGCATCTTCTTCTTGGGTTTCCCGAGTCTTTTCGTAGGCAATCCGTTCTGCCTCTTTTTCTACCTTTTCCGTGAGTGATGCCTGAGCCATCATATATGCCTCTTTTGAAGAGGCCTGCGCTTTACTCACATGATCCATTTGAGAAATATTTATCTGCAAATCGATAGGTCTAACGGGCATTCCTTTTCTCCATAAATTCTTTTGTCTTAATCATCGGTCCTTCTTTGTAGAAAGTCATATAACGCATTTCATTACGGACTCTAAACTCTGCATCGGCAATGATTATGCGCACTCCAGGATAGAGAATCCCCTCGACCGAGACGGTTCCCTCATTTTTAAGGGAGTTAAGGTATTCCTTAATTTCACCAAATTCCTTTGCTAGCTCTTCTAATGTACTAGTTAATTCATCTTTCCTTACTTTAAGTAGTTTTAGATTTTCAAATCGCTCTTTAGAGACTTTAGAACCTGTACTAATTGAAGTCTTAAATGAATTTAAGTTTAATACAATTTCGTCTAATTCTTTTTTATTATGATGAATAAGTCGATCTAATTCTTCATATCGAGTCCGTTTTTCTGGATCTACCCCAACTTCTAATATTGTTTCTACTCCCGCAGAACCCCCAATCGATTTTGCAACAATTTTCTTAGATGCACGATATCGCCCACCTCTGATGACTGCCTTTCGTCCATCTAGGCAGATAATTTCATCATGCGAGTCTATATGGGAATTGAGTACCTCATCACGAATGATTACACTTCCTTTACATACAACATTGGCATTTAAAATAAAGCGGGCATTAAGGTTTCCATCACATTTCACTAGACCATTGTCTTCTGTATTTCCTGTAATACCTTGCTTAACCGTTATATCACCAGCACTTTCGATAAAATTCTTACCCGAAGCCCCAGAAATAATAACATCTTTTGTCGCTTTTACATCGAAGCCACTTTCGACAATGCCATTGACAACAACAGATCCAACGAAATTGATATTCCCGCCGCTCTTATTGTTAACATTACCGTATACCGTATAGACAGGAGAAACGAAAATCTTTCCATCTCCTTGCAAATGGACCTGTCCATCAATATCGGCAATAATTTCCATGCCATCATCGGTTAAGTGAGTGTGATCCCCTGCTTTAAGAGAAATGTCTTTTCCGTCTTTTGAAAGGCGCATGCTACCATAAACGGTAAAGCCGTCAACACCCTTTTCTGGGAGAATTTTTTTAGCAAGGGTCTGCCCAGCTGTGATATTTTGAATAATACTCGTCTCTTTGTAATCTATCTTTCCGTCGATTTCCTTTGGGGCTAATTTTAATGGGTTTGTTTCAAACATATATTCAATTTTTGCATCTTCCCCGTTGTACTCTTTCTCTCCTTTGGCAATCAGTATCTCCTTTCCATAAACGGGAAAAGTAACT
>CAYJGX010000049.1:0-15680 GCA_964369795.1 uncultured Spirochaetaceae bacterium | reverse complement strand
AAGGAAAAAGATGCCATCATCTTATCGACCGTCGAAAATAAAATAAGCGATTTTACAGACGACCCCAACCTTCTAAATGTTGCCATTTCACGAGCTAAAGACCAATTTTATCTTGTCATAACCCATAACCAACTTCAAGAAAATAGCAATTTAAAAGATTTAGTCGATTATATTCAATATAACAATGGCACCATTGTACAAAGTAAAATCTATTCTATTTTTGATTATCTCTATGCGCAATATACTAATCGTTGCATTGAACTTTGGTCAAAGAAAAAGAGAGTCTCCAAATTCGATTCCGAAAATCTAGCCTATCTTCTTATCCAAAATATTTTAAACGCACTCGAACATCAAAATTATGGAATCCTAATGCATTTCCCTTTAAACCTCCTCATCCACGACCACGAAGGCCTTTCCGAGCGACAAATAGAGTATCTATCAAACCCTCTAACGCACATCGATTTCCTCATTTACAAAAAAGTCAGTAAAAAACTCGTTTTAGCAATAGAAGTCGATGGACACCGTTACCACCAAAAAGGAAGCAAGCAACACGAGCGAGATTTACTTAAAAATGCAATCCTAGAACATGCAGAAATCCCTTTGTTGCGCTTAGCGACTACGGACAGTGGGGAAGAAGAGCGGATTTTAGAGGCGTTGAAATTCGCGAGGCGGTAGCCGTTTGGCGCGGCTTTCAAAGAGGGTGGCAAGGCATTCTCGGGTGCGGGAGATGCAGTAGTAGGCCCAGATTTCGCGCGGTTCTTGGGTGACGGTGTGCTCTTGGACTTCATTCGCGCAGACTTCTAGCTCGGGGTGGTATTGGCAAATGTATTGGTTACTCTTGGAGCACAAAAAGAAAGAGGGCAGCAGGTTGTGAACCGCTGTGTTTCGGATGTTTTGTAAATTTTGATAGATGGGCGCTTGGCTTTGTGGGATGATTTGATAGGCTTTAGCGAGTTCGATGCAGTTTTTGAGAGATGTATGATTGAGTGAGCCTTGGTCTCGGACCTCGATGGTTAAGGTTTTAGGTTTGCCCTTAATTTTTTTCTTGTATTCGCAACGCAAAGAGCCTTTTTGCTCTAGCTTGTAGGAAAGTTGGATGATAAGCGACTGTTCAAGTAGCACTCCAGAAAGGCAAATGGCCGTTTCAAAAAAGCCTAGGTAGTAATTTTGATGGAGTTGGAAAAGCAATTCCGACACATATTTAATTTGCTCGTCAGAAATTTGCCCGTAACTTAATGGGGTGTAATTCAGTTTATCACGTCGCTCTTGAGCGATCTCTAAAAATTGAGCATTGTATCGGTCAGCTAATAGATTTTTTTTCATGGACAAAGTATAACACGGTTTATAGAATTTATGTTATAATTTCTTTATGAAAAAATTTTGTTTGTTGATGTTTTTAGTATTGATGGTTGGGGGAGGCTTATTTGCCCAAGTGATTCTTTTTGATGATATTTTTAGTAGCAATATGGTCTTGCCAGCCCAAAAGAGCTTTGTTATTTCTGGGAATGCAACTCCTGGGGTAAAAGCCCTTTTAGTCATAAACAATATAGAAAAAGAATTTGTCGTTACCTGTAACGGACGGTGGCAAGTGGAGCTACCTGCCATGCCAGTCAATCGCAAAGCAACAAAGCTTATTGTAAAAAGTATCGATGCCTCTAGCGTCTATGCAAAACTAGAGAATATTCTTTTTGGCGATTTATATATTGCAAGTGGTCAGTCGAATATGGAGTTTCCAGTCAAGGCAGCTGCCAATGCTTTTAAAGTTCGACGCAAAGAAAAAGAGGCGCTTGTTCGCCTTTATCATCAAAAAACAGCATGGCAAACCGATGCAAATCCTAAAGAGGTTTCCTTAGTCACTAAAGGAGAGAGCAATCCCTGGTCTGCGGCAAAGTGGGTCGACCCAAACAAAGTTGGAGGAAATAGGGCAGTATCAAATTTTTCCGCCGTTGCTTGGATTGCGGCAAAAAAAATCGCGCAAGAGAGTGGGCGTCCAGTGGGTATTATCCAAATTGCCGTAGGTGGGGCTCCTATGGAGGCATTTTTGCCTAAATCGCTCGTACCTAGCATTCAAAACGTAGGCGACGACCCCATGGCCTGGTTCGAGAGTTCTACATACCCCTGGTGGTGCAAAGGAAGAATTATAATCAACTGGGCAAAGGCTATTCCAAACGCAAATGGGCTAGACTCCCTTTTTCATTATTATGCTCCCGAGGCTATTTATCCCCAAATTGCAAAATGGAGGCAGCTCCCTGTTACAGGCTTCTTTTGGTACCAAGGAGAGAGCAACGCCCCCGATTCTAGCTGGAACGAATACAGCGCAGGTGCCAACCTGAAACAAAGCCAGCAACTTTTAGAAAATATCGTAACTCATTATAAAGAACTTTGGTATGGCAATTTGCCCTTCTACATTGTCCAACTCCCATCTATGGACCGAAACTGGGCACAGTATCGCGCTATGCAAGAGCAAGTCGCAAACCAAACCGAAGAAACGCTTATTGTCACTATTGACACTGGCGATAAAACCGATGTCCACCCTAAAGATAAGAGTAAAATCGGTGATCAATTTGACATAGGAATATATAGTAATCCTACAGTTAAAGGGATTACTTTCCAAGATAATGAAGTTCATTTGCATTTTGATGAAGCAGTAGAAATCATTAAAAGCTGTCTAAGCAATCAATTTGAAGTAGCTTCAGAATCGATGTTTTTTACTGTAGCAACCCCTAGAATATCTAGCGATGGCAAGACCATATCATTATCATCAACATCAACATCAACAAAACCCCTACAAAACGTGCGCTACGCTTACAAAGGATATGCCATGGGCAACATTCAAAGCAAAGAAACGAAATTGCCCTTAGCCCCTTTTCCCACCGTGCCAACCCACTTTATACCAGTCAAAATCGCCTGCGTAGGAGATAGCATTACCTTCGGATACCATTTGCCAAAAGAGGAGAGCTATCCAAACCAGTTACAAGAATTGCTTGGAGAAAAATACGATGTTGCTAATTTTGGCATTTCTGGAAGCTGTGTCAACTCAAAATCAATGCGCGGTGAGCAAAAACGAGGCTATCAATTTACCAAAGAACATTTTGAAGCAATCCAATTTAATGCAGATATATTAATTTCAAATTTAGGAATTAACGATATTATGGACTGGGAGGCTTTCGCAAAAGAAAATTTTGTGGTAGACTATAAACAGCTAGTTAATGATTGGAAAAAGGAAAACCCAAATTTAGAAATCTATTTATGGGCGCCCATTACTCCTTTATTTCCAGGGCAAAAATTTTATCACGATAAGGGAGTAGCCGAAATTAACGAGGCTATTTTAGAAGTAGCAAAAGAAACTGGGGTCAAAACGATCAATATGCGTAGCCCTTTATTAGACTACGAAGATTATTTCCCAGATAAAATACATCCCTCTAAGGAAGGATATAAACTAATTGCGCAAGAGATAGCTAACCTTGTGCAATAGGAGAGAAAAAATGAAAAAAGGGTTTTTATTTATTTTACTATTTTTGATAGGCTCAATGGCCTTTAGCGAAGAGCAAACAACCAACGATAACCATCAAAATAAAGAAAAAATGAGTCCAGAAAAAGCAGCCGATTTTCTTTACGAAGTGGTGCAAAGTGCCAAAGACAGCTATAACGAAATCGACAAAATTCAATTAGCTGAAGATTTAAAAGAGGGCGCAGCCGAAGCGAGAAACCGAGGTGGCGAACTGCTAAAGTGGCTAGGCGAAAGAGTCGACAAATGCTCAAAATGGAGTGATGAATTTATCGACGAATCTGTAGAAAATTTTAAAGCTAAAGAATAAATTAAATTTGTCCTAGTAACATTTGCACGAAATAGGCAACCACAACGACAAGTAAACTAATTATAAAGCCGTGAATCATCGGTTTTAATCCCGATTTTGCTACCGCTTTAAAATTGGTTTTAAGCCCAATAGCTCCTAATGCCATCACCATGGCAAATTTAGAAATTTCACCCGAATAGGTAGAAACAACCTCTGGCAACCAACCGGTGCTCTTTAGTGCGACCATCGCTAAAAATCCTAGAATAAAGAAAGGAAAAATCTTAAAGAAATTTACTTTAACCGCGCCTGTGTCCATGGTACCAGCAGCAATCGCCTCTTTTCGTTCTATCCTATGGTTAAGGAGCGAAAAGATTAAAACAATAGGCACAATCGAAAGAGTTCTAGTGAGTTTTACAATAACCGAATATTGGCCCGCGGCATCCGAAAAGGCATAGCCAGCAGCCACAACCGAACTTGTATCATTAACAGCCGTTCCAGCCCATAGTCCAAAACCCATATCGCTCATCTCAAAGGCTCTCCCCATAATCGGAAACAAAATGACCATCAATACATCAAACAAAAAAGTGGCAGAAATCCCGTAGGCAATATCTTCATCTTTTGCCTTAATGACAGGGGCAATGGCGGCAATGGCAGACCCACCGCAAATTCCTGTTCCTGCACTAATTAAACTAGAGAGTTTCCAATTCATTTTAAAAAGCCGTCCAACTAGGTAACCACCGCCAAAGGCGACAAGTAGGGTGAAAACCATGACAAATAAGGAAAATCCGCCCACTTTAACAACTTGATCAAAACTCAGCGTTAGCCCCATTAAAATGATTGCAATCCGTAAAACCTTCTTCGATACAAATTGGATTCCAGACATCGTATAATCGCCAATTCGCGTTTTTTGCAGCAGGGGATTTAAAGCCATCCCGAGCAAGAGTGCAAAGACACTTGCACTAATAATGTGATAAGGGATAACCCTAGCAATCAGAATAGCTAGCACGGCTAGCAAAGCGCTTAATAAAAGACCAAATATGTTTTTCATGTCTATAATATAATTGACAAATAATATAAGTTCAACTTATAATTTGCTTATAAATATATAAGGAAAATTTATGATAGATTTTAAACATAAGGTCTTTTTAAGCGTTTGCCGCATGGGAAATTTTACTAAAGCAGCAGAAGAATTGAACATGAGCCAACCCGCCGTCTCTCAAAATATTTTAGCACTAGAACAATGGTACGAAGGCAAGTTGCTCTACTTCGATAAACGCCAACTCAAATTAACCGAAAAAGGGGAGCGTTTATTCCAAATTCTAAACCCTTTTTTAATAGACAGCCAAAAGGCAGAAAAAGAAATCATTCACGGGGTAAGCGACACGCAGACTCTAAATTTCGGAGCAACTCTTACTATAGGAGAATTTTCGATGCCACCCATTCTTGCAAAAATTTTAAAGGAAAATTCTCAATTACTAGTTAAAATGCAGGTCAACAACACCCACGAACTGTTAAAAAATTTAGATTTAGGCATTATCGATTTTGCTCTAGTGGAAGGCTATTTTAATAAAGAACAATACGAATCCCTAATTTTCTCCGAAGAAAAATTTATTGCCGTCACATCACCCGCCTATTTAAAGCTAGAAAATTCCATTGCCATAGAAGAGCTTTTTGGTTGCCGTATCATTTCACGGGAAAAAGGTTCGGGGACTCGCCGAATTTTTGAAAATTTTCTCGAAGAAAAGAATATTGGCATCGAGTCATTTTCTTATATTACCGAAGTCGCGAATATGGGTGCTATTAAAGAATTACTTAAAAAAGGGATTGGTATTTCTTTTTTGTATAAAAAGGCGGTGCAAAAAGAAATAGAAGAGGGAAGCTTAGTCGAAATTAAAATTGATGATTTTGAAGTCTTGCGACCTTTTAGTTTTATATATTTAAAGAACTCCTTTTACGAGGCAAGAAATCGTAAATGGTATGAACGATTAAAAGAAAGTTAATTTTTGGATTATTGAATGTTAGTAAAAAAAAGCTAATTTATTGATAGCAATAAATTAGCGTAAAGGTTATGGGTCCACTCGGACTTGAACCGAGGACCAGCGGGTTATGAGTCCGCTGCTCTAACCAACTGAGCTATAGACCCTAAATCTTTTTAAGATTACTTAAAAAAAGTCTTTTTGTCAAGGCGATTATATGCTATAATAACCATATTGAGGATAAAATGATGCTTAAAAATGTTTCAACTTGGAGAGATTCTCTTGCTAAAGTTACAAATGGAAAATGTAACGGATGTTCTATTTGCGACGGTCAAGGCTGTGTGGGTAGAATCCCAGGAATGGGTGGGTTAGGCTCTGCCACCACATTTATTAATAATTATAATTCATGGGATTTAGTTTTACCTAACTGGGAATTAACCGATGAATATCAATTGGCACCATTGCCAAATATTGGCATGGCTCCCGTTACTGGGGTTAATGAAAATATAGGACTTACAATTTATGAAAATGAGTTTCATCAGCTTTTGGTTGCTGGATCCAAAAATGCAGGAATTTTTTCGTGTATTGGCGATGGTGCACCCGATTACAAGCTACAAAGTGGAATAGAAGCACTTTTTGATAACGAACACAAAGGCAATGTCTTTTTAAAGCCCTATCCAAATTCAATATTATATGATCGTCTCGAATGGGTTAAACATGTGGCTCTCTATTGCGGAATCGATATTGATTCACACAAAATTGTTACCATGGCAAATAAAACAACATTAGAAAAAAAGAGTGCCTTCCATTTGAATCAGTTTAAAAAAGCCGTCCACAGTGCTGGGCTTCCTTTTATTTTAAAAGGTATTTCTAATGAAGATGATATAGACATTGTCGAAAAAGTGCGTCCCGACTGCGTTGTTGTTTCTAATCACGGGGGTAGAGTTCTTGATAAACAAGAGGGAATTGCTTTTACATTAGAAAAATTTGCTACACGCATTAAAAAGGCGACTGGCGAAGTTTGGGTCGATGGTGGAATTCGCACCTTATCTCATCTAAAGAAAGCGGCTAAGTTAGGGGCATCTTCGGTTCTTATTGCCCGTCCTTTTATTCAGGCGACAGCTGTGCTTGGAGAAGAGGGAATTATCAGGGTCTTAAATGAAAATTATGGTATTAGTAAAAACCTAAAGCTCGAAGATGTCAATCTTGTAGCCGCTAACTAAGGATAGCTTCTTCTCAAGAATTTGTTCTTCGGGAAGAAAAGGTCTAACCGAGTTTAGCCCTAGATACAAGATTGCTTCTTGTATTAGTTTCTCGTCGGTTGCTTCTCTTATTTCGGACAATTTAATTTTCTTTTGCTTTAAAGCATGCTTGCCTGTTTCTGTTAATAGGCAAAGTGGGGTCATGCCTATTAATTCGCTTCCTGTAATTTCTTCATTTAACTCTTTTGCAAGCTCGCAAGCTTTGTCGTATAAAAGATGAGGCGGGGTTGCTTTTAAGTTATGAATGTTTGTCGTGATTTGTGCGCAGTTGTATTCTTCTATTAGCCAGCCTTTAGCTTGCAGGCCGCTAAAGATACCAGGGATTGTTTTTTTATCGCCGTTTGGGAGGGTTTCATAGCTCCCCGAGGTGCGTAGGGCTTTAGCGATGCGGATTGCCTTTTCTACGTTGCGCGAAGCTAAATTGATGTTAAAGGCGAGCATCAGAGAGCGGGCCCCCATTGCCATCGCTCCGGTTTTTAATGGAAGGCAATGGGGCCCCTTATCGGGTATAAACCCATTTCGCATCCGCTCGCCTAAGCCCTCATAGTCGCCGCGCCTAATAAAGGGGAGGCGGCGACGGTCGGGGTTGCTCGCACTTTTTGCATAGAAAAAAATCGGAATTTCTAACTCCCTCACTACCTTGCAAGCAAGGGCCCTCGCATACTCTTTCGCCTCATCCATTGTCACATTTAATAACGGAATAATAGGAACCACATCCACAGCTCCTATTCGCGGATGCTCTCCCTTTTGTTTTCTCATATCGATAAGATTAGTCGCCACGCAAATAAGTTTAAAAGCCGCATCTATAGCTTCTTTCGGTCGCCCCACAAAAGTAAAGACACTGCGATTCGTGTCATAGCCTATATCGGTATGCAAATGATAGACTGATTCAAACAAAGATAGACTTTTTTCAATTTCTATAATCCTTGTTTTATCTCTTCCTTCGCTAACATTGATGACAAATTCAATCCATTTTTCCATTTGCTACCTCTTAAATATTTTAACACATAAAGGAAGACTTGTTAATATCAGAAAAAAATAGTATCTTACTTATATGAGAAAAGGAAACGAAAACCAAATTATTCAATTTTTATTAGCAAATGGAAAAGTACGGGGCGCATTCATCGACTCCACCCAACTCGTCCACGACACCCAAAACTTCCACCAACTCGGCCCCGTAGAAACACTTATCACGGGTCAAATGGTGACAGCGGCAGCTCTAATATCAAACACCCTAAAAAACACAGACCGTATGCGTCTACAAGTCGAATGCGGGGGACCTATTGGTGGTCTCAATGCAGACCTCAATGCAGATGGCGATATTCGTGGCTACTTACAAAATAATCCTCTTGTTATGGATACAAAAAAAGAGACAACCATCGACAACCTTTATGGACCTGGTTTTCTCCACCTTTCTCGTCTTAGCGAAGGGGCAAAAGAGCCTTTTGTCGGTTCTGTCGAACTGCGTTACCCCGACTTAGCGAGCAACTTAGCCTATTATTATCTTTCTTCCGAACAGACTCCCACATCTTTTAACCTTTCGGTAGACTTATCAAATACTGGCGAGTACAATGGAGCCGCTGGTTTGTTTTTACAACTTTTACCAGACGCTCCCGAAGAATTAGCAGAGACCTTGCAAGAACTTTTACTCAATATCAAATCATTGTACAAAGAAATGATAGAGGCTGGAGACCCTGTAGAATGGATTCAAACTCGTCTAAAAGATTTCGAGCCTACCTTTATTGGGGTGAAAAATTGCCGTTTCTATTGTCCCTGCTTCGATGAACAAATAATCTCATTCTTAAAAGGTTTAGGTAAAGATAAACTAGATGAATTTAAAGATGAAGAAGGAAATATTTCCATTTTGTGTCATAGTTGTGGCGAAAACAGATTTTTTGACCCAGATATGTTAAATAAATTGTTCTAAGGAGAACGCATGAATACTTTTTTTCAAAATATTAATAAATTACGACTTATTGTCATCAATATTCTATTTATATTGTTTGTGGTCATTGTTTTTGGCACCTGTGTCGCCTCAACTTTTCTTTCGGCTCTATTTAATGACTCCACCAATGGCAATAAAAAAGCCTCGGTGCTCATTATCAATCCTTCTGGAGCAATTACCGAAGACAGCTACTTTGCAGATAGTGAATCGTATTTTTTTGATATGACCGAGGCTCTACGCCTTTCAATTACCGATGAAAAGATAACGACCATTTTGCTCGATCTCTCTTCATCGTCTAGCATCTCATTTTCTCAAATCGAAGAATTGCACTCGCTTATTAAACAAAATAAAGATTCAGGTAAAAATATCGTTGCCTTCGCCTATCAATATAATCAAACAAATTATTACCTAGCATCCATTGCCCATACTATTTTCGTGGAGGAAAGTGGTTCGGTTGAGTTTGATGGTTTAGTGAGTAAGTCTCTCTTTTTTGCTAACTCTTTCGATAAATTTATGATTGATGTTGATGTTTTTAAGGTTGGGAATGCTAAATCGGGAGCAGAAGTTTTTGTTGATACTAAGTTTAGTAATGAATCAAGGGCAAACATGCAAAAAACCTTAAACCAATTATGGCAAATTTTTCTTACCAATGTGGGAGAAAACCGTAATTTTGAGGCTCCCTATTCAGAATTAACCCAATATCAAAAAGAATATTTATCTAATATAGAGAAGGCATTTGCCTCTGGTACTATCGAAAATAATCTCTATTCTTCAATTGCTTATAATGCTAAGTTAGTCGACTCCATCGTAGAAGTTCCATCTTTCTACGAATACGAAGATCTTCTAAAATTATTGAGCCTCTCCGAGAATTATATTAATTACAAAGATTATATTCCGTTGCGATCTTATTCAGCAACAGCAAAAATTGCCGTTGTCACTTTAGAGGGTTCTATAACAGACTTTGAAGAACCCACAAAAGGATATGTCATTCCATCTCTTTTTAAATATAATTTAGACAATGCTTTTGAAGATAATAATGTAAAAGGGATTGTCGTTCGTGTGAACAGTCCTGGAGGAAGTGTGGGGGCTAGTCAGGCTCTTTATGAAGCCATTGCAGAGGGCATTAAAAAACACGAAAAACCTGTGACAATCTCTTTTGGTTCAGTGGCTGCGTCGGGAGGTTATTGGCTTTCCATGCAAGACAAAGAACTTTCTGTTCCCATTTTTGCTTCTTCTACAACACTAACTGGATCTATTGGTGTATATGCAATTTTACCTAATTTTTCACGGGCACTAGAACACTATCTATCGATCTCCATCGACTCAGTTGCTTCAAAAGATGCAGTCAATTCTCCTAGCATAATCGAACCTTTATCACCTCAAAATAAAAGACAATTGCAAAATTCAGTCAACTATATTTTTGCCCGATTTAAAAACTTAGTAATGGATTCTCGTGGAATTTCAGAAAAAGAATTTAATCAAGTGGCAGGCGGGTACGTTTTTACTGGAGAAGAGGCCCTCAAGCTCAATCTAGTAGATTCGATTGGAGGTCTTTATGATGCAATTGATGAAGTGGCAGAAAGGGCAAAAGTACGCAAATATAATATCGATTTCCAAAAACGTTATAAAACAACGTTCGAGAAATTTTCAGAAGAACTTATGAACGAAATAGTCCCTTATTCGATTTCAAATGAACTCTTTTCAGTTTTACAAGATGAAGGATTTTATCCCTATATTTATTTAAAAGATGAAAAAGATTTATTTGCTATATGTCCATATAGCTTTTAGTTTTTAGCCTTTTTCATCTTTTCTATTTGTAATGTCAATTCTTTTAATTTACTCTTCATGATGACAACGCAATCATCCGTTGAAGCATGATTTTGTACGACATCTTCTGCAAGGGCACGGCAGTTAGGGGCTCCACAGGCACCACAATTAAGACCAGGAAGAGTTTCTAAAATGGATTCTAGTCTTTCTAATTTTTCCATTGCCTCTGCAAAGTTATCGGAGAGTTTAAGCACTTCTCGTGGTTCTATTTCTTCTGTCCAACTAAAAATTTGATCTAAAAACAGAGGGTCAAAATCATTTTTAGAGGGGCTACTTTGATCAAACTCTTTACGTATATGATACTGCACACGCATTCTTGCAATATGAGGATCTTCGACTGCTAAGGCCCCGCCGACACAACCACCAGGACAAGCATCAATTTCGATATAATCAATATCGGTCACAATCCCATTTTCTATCTTTTCTAAAAATTTTGTAATGGCATGGATTCCATCGGCAGAAAGACAGTTTTCGGTGGAAATTGAATCCGATTCTCCATCACGATTTCCCCAAGCAATCCCTTTGCCCGATGCATACGAGCGAGGAAAATTTTCTTGGTCTTGTTTCGCTTTTTCGCCTATTGTGCTTAACAAAGGTAAATAAATATCTTTTATCGGGATGACCTTATCTACCTGAGAAGTTTTTCCACCAAGAGGGGACCTTACACTCGTTATTTTAGCTGGGCAGGGCGTGATAAAGAAAATTCCTAATTCTTCTCGTTTAAATTCTGGGTGGCGACTTCTAATGATTCTAGCTGCTGCCTCCATTGGAGATTCTATTTTAATAATATTTGGAATAAGAGATGGAAATTTTACCTGTATGAAACGCACGCATGCAGGACAAGAAGAAGAGATAAGAGGTTTTTTCCTATTTGGATCTTTTAGTATTTTATTGACATAGGCGGATGCTAAATCGGCTGCTTGAGCCGCTTCAAAAACTTCATTAAATCCAATATCCAGTAATCCCTGTAGAATTTGATGAATTTTAATTTTTCGGCTAAATTGTCCATAAAGTGCTGGAGGTGGAATGACTGCCGTATATTTATAGTCACCAATAGAAGCTAAACTATCTGACAAGCTTTGTTTTGCATGAGATGGGCAATGGCGAATACATTCACCACAATCAATGCATCGATTTTTAATGATTCGAGCCTTTCCGTTTGTGACACGGATAGCTTCGGTTGGACATGATTCGATACAGGTGGTGCAACCAGTGCACTTGTTTTCTATTAGGGTTACTGAATGATAGATCATTTTATTCTCTTAATTATGACAACTTAATAAATATTGTAATTTTGGTCCCTTTCCCTGGAGCAGAATCAAGATCTAACTTTGTACAATTTTTTTCGATATTGGGAAGTCCCATCCCCGCACCAAAACCTAATTTTCTTGCCATAAGTGGGGCAGTCGAAAATCCTTCTGTCATAGCCAATGCAATATCTGGAATACCAGGTCCTTCATCGATAAATTCGATGGTGATTCCTTCTTTATCGATTGCAACGGTTCCAACTCCACCGCCACCATGAATAGCGGTATTTATTTCTGCTTCGTACATAGAAACAGCCACTCTTTTTAAAATCTCTGGAGCTATGCCTAAACTCTTTAATATCTTTTTCGTGTCGCTAGAAGCGATCCCTAGTGAATCGACATCGTCGCCTGGTATAATATATTTCTTGTTCATCATATCTTATTTTACCACTTAATTGAAAATATCGCAAGAAAATAAATAAACAGATTTCAATATCTATTTGACCATCAACATAAAAAATGATATAGTAAATTATATGTGGAGAAAAAGATATGAATTATTTTAATAGCATTCCATTTCGAACTCAATCTGCGGAAATTGGCAAGTGCCGTTTCATGGATAAAAATGAGTTTGTTAATGGTGTAGACAAACTAAAAGGGAAGAAAATTGTAATTGTCGGTTGTGGTGCGCAAGGGCTTAATCAAGGGCTTAATTTACGAGATAGCGGATTAGACGTATCTTATGCGTTACGTGCAGAAGCAATTGCAGAAAAGAGACTTTCTTGGAAACGAGCAACCGAAAATGGTTTTGTTGTTGGAACTTACGAAGAACTCATTCCAACTGCAGATTTAGTTTCAAATTTAACTCCAGACAAACAACACACAAATGTGGTAACTGCAGTTATGCCTCTAATGAAGAAGAACTCTGTTCTTTCATATTCTCATGGTTTTAATATTGTAGAAGAAGGCATGCAAATTCGTAAAGACATCACAGTTATCATGGTAGCCCCTAAATCTCCAGGAACAGAGGTTCGTCACGAATACGAAAGAGGCTTTGGAGTTCCAACTCTTATTGCTTGTCATATCGAAAACGACCCTAATGGCGACGGTTTTGAATATGCAAAGGCTTACTGTTGTGGAACGGGTGGAGACAGAGCAGGCGTTCTAGAATCTTCTTTCGTTGCCGAAGTAAAATCTGACCTCATGGGCGAACAAACCATTCTTTGTGGTATGTTACAAACAGGTTCCATTTTATGTTTTGACAAAATGGTAGAACGCGGGGTAGATGCTGGCTATGCTGCAAAACTTATCCAATATGGTTGGGAAACGATCACCGAAGCCTTAAAACAAGGTGGAATCACCCTAATGATGGACCGACTTCCAAACTGCAAAAAAATTAAAGCCTTCAAACTATCAGAAGAACTCAAACAAATCATGGCGCCTTTATTCCAAAAACATATGGACGACATCATTTCTGGTGAATTTTCTTCAACAATGATGGCAGACTGGGCAGCAGGAGACAAAAACCTTCTTGCATGGCGAGAAGCGACTAACGAAACCGCTTTCGAAAAACAAGCAATCACAAACGACGAAATCCCAGAGCAAGATTACTTTGACAACGGTGTTGTCATGGTTGCTATGGTTAAAGCGGGTGTCGAACTTGCATTTGACGCAATGGTAGGTTCTGGAATTAAAGCAGAATCGGCTTACTACGAATCTTTACATGAAGTTCCTCTTATTGCAAATACAATTGCACGAAAAAAATTATACGAAATGAACATCGTTATTTCCGATACAGCAGAATATGGCTGCTATTTGTTCTCTCATGCATGTGTTCCTTTGCTTGCAGATTTTATGAAAAATCTAAACCCTAACATGATTGGACCAAAAGTAAGTTGCTGTGGAAACAAAGGAATCGACAATGTCGAACTTCTTAAAATTAACGAAGCAATTGAAAGCCATGGTGTCGAAGTCATCGGAAAGAAACTTCGAGGTTACATGGAAGCAATGAAAGCTCTTTCATTCGGAGTTTAATTTACCTTCATAAAAAATGGCATCTAGTCAAATCTAGATGCCTTTTTTATTGTTAACAAGTATAAATGCTAATTACATAAGAGTTTTATCTGGTTTCTTTGCAACTAAATAGTCTTTTCCAGGATTTTTTAACCCGCTATTAATAATATCCCAAACTTTTTTAGGTAGAAGTTGTTCTTCTTCTTTGGTTAATTCTGCTGTATCAATTGGCGGGTGAATGGTTACAGTCACTTTACGAAAAGGGCGAATAGCAAATGGAGCCTGCTCGAAGATTGTATGGGTTCCCTCTAAAGTGATTGGAACAATAATAGCTTTTGCACTAGTTGCTAATTTAAAACTTCCAGCCTTAAATTCTCTTATTCCTTTGCCGTAGCTACGCGTTCCCTCTGGGAAAATAAGAAGCGATTCGCCAGTTTTGACGAGTTCTACTCCTTTTAAAATAGATTTAACCCCAGCTCTTGGATTGCTTCGGTCAATGCCGATGGAACCGCAAATTTTTAACCACTGGCGAATAAAAGGAGTGTTTATAACTTCTATTTTTGCAACATAACCCACTAACCATGGAATAGCATATTGAACAAAGGCAGCATCAACAAGACCGTCATGATTAGCGACAATGCAGACTCGTTCTGGCTTTTTAGAAATGTTTTTTTTGCCTATAATCTTTATTCTAGGAATAACAATAGCGAGTAAAAAACGGGCCATAAAATTAGCATAAAACGTGCTATATGCTTTAGCAATTTTTTTTCCTTTTTTTCCTTTAAACAAATTTAAAATAAGCCACGGATAATAAACTAAAACACTAATAATCAATCCTAATAGGATTAAAGGAATCGAAATAACTGTAAAAAATAGGTAAATAGGGTATAGTAAATTCATAATTATATAAGTTATTTGCTAAATGCTGTATATTTCCCTTCTCTGACAGTATTTTGAATGGATTTATCATTCGCTAATGCAAAGAAATCAAGTGATGGCTGATAACTAGTTTCAGTTTTAACTAAATATTCAATCGAAACTGATTCAATTATTATATCTGGGAAGAAGAAATTAAGTGGTGTTCCATCAGCCCTTAAGTTTCTGAAAGGAAATATCTGGTCGCCATTTATAATAATTTTTCCTGAAGTAATTGCATTCCCAATGTTTTCTTTTAATCTGAGTACGAGGGTATCTGCACTCACTGGAGTGTTAATTAAGATTGTAGCCCCATTATTTGTTTGAGTAAAGTTTTCTGCTACTATTATTTTCCCTATATAAGGCTGATCATCTTCGTTATAGGCTTCTTCAATAATATTAAAAGATTTTGCTGCCTTCGAGTAGGGCGTAATGTCTTTACCGTTTTTACTAAAGGTTCCATTGAAAACAATTCGATATTCTCCTCCAGGCAATCCTAAAGGAATTCTCCATATTACTGTTGAGGTAGAATAGTTATTTGTTTTTTTGTTCCAACGTAAATTTGTATTAAAGTCATTGTCACTAGAAACGGTTATCCATCCTTTTAAAGAATCATTGTAACGTTGAATATAAAAGAATGAATCATTGTGAAAAATTTCGTTATTCATATTAGATGAGTAAAATTCATGTTCAATGGT
>CAYJGX010000048.1:0-15808 GCA_964369795.1 uncultured Spirochaetaceae bacterium | reverse complement strand
TTTCGTTTGGACGCAGCATATTTGAAATTTGATTTGCCACTGACACCGATGAATTTGTTTCGCGAAAGGCACGAGAAGCATCAAAGGAGCGGGCAGAAGGAAAACGATTTCTACCTGCCTCAAAACAATTTGTATAATAGCTTACTAATAAAATATTATCTGTTAATTCTAGTAATGGCATTTCCAGAGTGATTTGTGTAATGCTTCTGCAAGATTGATTAAAGAAAAATTCCTTTGCTTCAGGAGAAGGTATTTTTTCCCTTGCAATCGCTTCGGAAGGGAAGAGGGGAATTGTTTTTTCACCCGTTAAATATTGAAACTTTGTTCTGATAATCCTGTGAGCCGATTTTGTCATTTGCCTACGAAATTCGTCATTGTTCGAAAATTCATTCATTACATTTTCCCACTGTACCTGATACTGACTGGGATTTGAATTCTTTTTGGAAATGAGAACGATATCATTGCCCGCTTTTAATGCTTCTAAAGACTTATCTTGTGTCTCAACCCCTTCTTTTTGCATGCCAACCATATTAAGGTCATCTGTAATGACGATCCCATCATATTGATATTTGTTTCGCAAAAGGTCTGTTAGTAGGATTCTTGATAGTGTGGCAGGTTCTCTGTTTTGGGTGATAATAGGAAAACTAATATGTCCACTCATAATGGCTGGAATATTTTCTCTTATTAAATATTGATAGGGGACAAGATCGTTTTTCTCTAAGAATTCTAAATCGGATTCGATTTCTGGAAGTCTACCATGAGAGTCTACATTGGAATTCCCGTGTCCTGGAAAGTGTTTTGCTGTCGATACAATTTTAAAATCTTCATGTCCCTTTAAGAAAGCAATCGCTAAATTGGCCGAGAGAAGTGGATCTGCACTAAAAGCTCTTGAACCAATGATTCTCGATTCTTTGTCTAGGTAAATATCTACCGTAGGTGCAAAGTTCATATTAATCCCCAGGTAACTAAGCTCCTCTGCAATATAGTATGATGATAGATAACTATCTTGCACATAGGGAGATGCGGCGATAGCCATATTCCCAGGAGTAGAAGAGGTTTCTGCTTTTATATGACGCACCCAACCTCCTTCTTGATCTGTTGCTACAAAGAGTGGAATTCCTAATGGATTATTTATGGATGCTCTTTGCATTCGTGTGACACTTTCGCAGATTTCGCCAAAATCGGTTCCATTCCATCCGAAAATTTTTACATTTCCAATTTTTTTATCGGTGATCCAATTTAGAATACTACTATCTGCGATTTTATCGGAGTAGCCAAACATGAATAGCTGCCCAACTATATCTTCTGCATCCATTTGGGCGATAAGTAAATCGGCTTTTTCTGTATCTGACAGATTCTTTCGTGCAATTTGATAAAAAGGTGTATCGTATGTAAATTCGATTCTTGTATTCTCTCTCTTTACTTCTTGCTTTGTCTTATTAGATTTATTGCAAGAATAAAATAGAGGGAGAGAAAATAAAATAAAAAGGAAAAGAAGATGAAATTGGAATCTAGACATATTATTGATAACTGTCGCCTTTTAATGAGTCAATATATTCGTTTGCACTGTGTGCAGCAATCGCTCCATCGGCTGCGGCTGTAACAATTTGACGAAACGGTGTATTTCGAACATCTCCTGCCGCATATAATCCAGGTGTCTTCGTTTGCAAATGAATATCTGTTTCGATATAACCCGCATTGTCTAAGTTGACACAATCTGAAACCAATCCGGTTTGCGGTAATGTCCCCACAAAAATAAATACGGCATCGAAAGCTATCTCTGTCTCGCTTCCGGAAACCAAATCTTTTAAAAGCACTTTCTCTACTTTGTGGTTGCCTATAATTTCTAATGGTATTGTATTAAATCTAACATCGATATTCTTATTTGCAAAAACTTGGTCGGCAACCGCTTTTTGAGCTCGAAATCGTTCTTTTCTATGTATCATCGTAACTTTAGAAGTCAACTTAGAAAGAAAAATAGCTTCCGCACATGCAGTATCGCCACCGCCAACAACTAAAATTCGACAATTCTTAAAAAATGGACCATCACAAGTTGCACAATAAGAGACACCACGGCCCGCAAAGGTTTCCTCTCCTGAAATACCTAGGTTTCTATGTTTTGCACCTGTTGCCATAATCACTGCATGTGCCGTTAAAAGTCCTTCGTCGGTAGTTACTTCAAAAAGATCATCTTTTTTTTCTATTTTTTGAACAAGAGTATACAAAATCTCAGCTCCAAATTTTTCTGCCTGAGCTTGAAATCGGGTTGCCATTTCGTAGCCTGTAGTAACCCCATCGTAACCAGGATAATTTTCTAGTTCATCAATTTGAAGTGCTTGACCACCGGGAGCAGAGCCCTCGATTAACGCGGTTTTAAGCCCAGACCTTGCACCATATTGAGCTGCCGTAAGACCTGCAACTCCTCCACCAATAATAAGTAAATCATAATCTAACATCATTTTAAAACTTCCTATAATTATAATTTAAAACATATCTTTACTAATGTCTAGTTTATTTTAGACGATAATAAAAATGAGGTATAAAAATGTATTCTAATGAGCTAAATTCATTAAAAATGATTCTTGAAAATGAGATTGAGTGGGCAAATTATTGCTCTTTGGTTTTGAGTGAGATCAAACTTTCCATACAGGAACATCAAGATGAAATCCTTTACCAAAAACTTCGTGAATTTGAAAAAAAATCATTAGTATTAAACAATTTAGAAATCGAAAGAGTTCAGATTTATAATAAATTAAAGAGCGAACTAGGGCTATCTAAAGAAGTCCATTTTTATGAATTTTTAGATATTATTGGAGATGACGGTGGCCAACTAGCGGCTACTTATAAAAAGCTAAAAGAGTCTATAATTATTCTTCAATCTAAAACATGGCAATTTGATTCATACTTGAAGGCAACAACAGGTTATATGAAATCAATTATCGAACAGCGAATGGAATCTAATCATCTATTTACTTATGGAACAAATGGTTTAGATGCCTATTCGCCCGAGCATCAATCTATATTAATTGATATTAGTGTATAAGGAGAAAAAAGATGTCTTCTTCATTTATGGGAATAGAATTAGGAAAACGAAGTGTCATGAGCCATTCACGTGCACTACACACTGTAGGGCATAACCTTGCAAATGCAGAAACAGAAGGCTATTCACGCCAACGCGTAGAAATGCAGGCGACACAATCCTTAACTGAAGCTTCTTTGGTTCGGGATCAACGACCAGGGCAAATAGGAACTGGGGTTGAAGTTTCGCAGGTCGTTCGATATGAAGATATGTTACTCGAAGGTCGAATCGTCCAAAAAGGAGGCGATTTTGGTTTTTGGTCAACACGAGAAAAATGGTTAAGCCGTGCACAAGCAATGTACAACGAAACTTCCGGTGCCTCGATACGAAGTGCAATGGATCAATTTTTTAATTCTTGGAATGAACTCGCTTTAGCTCCCGAGAACTTAGAGTTTCGCCACGATGTAGCAACAAATTCACAAACTCTAATGGACAGAATGAACGAAACTTTTAATCTTCTTGACGATATGCGAAGCGATGTTAACACTCAAGTAGTTGATACTGTTAGACAAATTAACGAAATAACAGGCAATATTGCCACATTAAACGAAAAAATTGTCCAATCCGAAGCAGTCGGAGACAATCCAAACGACCTTAAAGACAGTAGAGACAGACTTACACGAGAACTATCAGAGTTAGTCAATGTCGAAGTTGAATATCGGGACAATGATGAATACTCTTTGACTGTCGACGGCAAAACCCTCGTTCAAGGAAAGCAAATCCAACTTTTGCGAGCAATAGAAGATCCGCAAAATAGAGGGCTTGCTCGTGTTATTTGGGACCACGATGGAAGCGATTTTACTGGCAGAGGTGGGGCTCTTGCTGCTCTTATTGAAGTTCGTGACACTGAACTACGGGGTGAAATTCAAAAATTAGATACGATGGCAATTAGTTTTATTGATCAAGTGAATGAAGTGCATTCAAAAAGCTTTGACCTTCAAGGGAATACTGGAACTTTATTTTTTGAAGAATTTGATTATACAAACAATGTTCGAGGTTCATTCGACTCTAATGCAGATGGGGAACTAGATCAATCTCTTATTTTTAGAATTGCAGGAAATAATAGACTTCAAGCAACAGATCAAATTGGAGTAGAGGGTATGCTTAACCTAAACGGTTCACAAATTCCATATCAGTCAACAGATACAGTCGAGCAAGTGATCAATCGAATCAATACTTCTGGTTCGGAAGTGGTTGCACAACTAAACAGTGAAGGGAGACTAACATTACGAGCAGCGGCGGCAGAAAGCTTAGATAATCAAGATTTTGTCCTCCGACACATTGAAGACAGCGGTGAATTTCTAGTAGGGTATGCGGGTGTGCTCAATGCTTCAGGAGCAGAGGGAGCTTTCGATAGTGACTGGAATGTAACTGGGGAAGATGCTTTAAACCGTTTAGCCGTTGGTGAAGCTAATATTCAAGTTTCTCCACTACGAAATCCATCTGGCTGGATTCGAGTCAATCAAAATATTTTAAATGATGTATCTCAACTTGCGGCAGCAGAGAGTGTTAACGGAGTCAATTCTGGATTTAAAAATGGTAAGTCAGCATTGCTTATTGCCGAACTCAATAACCGTGGACCAATGGTAGGTGAGAAGAAAGGATACCGAGAGTTTTTTAGTGATTTAATCGCCGACATGGGTTCAAAAACGCGTCATGCGATGGATACAGCAGAAACACAAGCTCTTTATATGACACAAATGACAAATGAAAAGGCAGAACTCACTAGTGTCAATATGGATGAAGAACTATCAAATATGATGAAATATCAACATGCATATACGGCCGCCTCGCGTTTTGTCACAACAATAGATGAGATGCTAGATATTATTATTAACCGTATGGGAGTATAGTAAATTATGGAAAGAGTAGCTACTTCAACAAAAACTTCAAATCATCAAACATACTTACGAAATTTAGAAGTTAAAAAAGCAAATATTCAAAGTAAAATTGCTGGTGAAGAAAAATATCTCTCATTAGATGAAAACCCATCCGCATCTGGGCTCGCCTCAAAGTATAGAAGCGATTTAACTCGCCTAGATGGATATAAAAGTAATATTTCTAGAATTCAAGTAGAAAACCAACTAGTGCATGGCCAATTACAAGAATTATCCACTGCAATGGCACGTGCTAAAGAGCTTACCGTTCAAGCGGCAAATGGAACCTATACTAGCGATGATTTAAAGCATGCAGCGGGTGAAATGAATCAACTTATCCACTTTATGGTCGATTTAGGTAATTTAACCGATGAAAATGGAAATGCAATGTTTTCTGGTACAGAAAAATCAAGTAAGGCATTTGAAGGATTCATGGGTCGAGTAGCTGGTGCAGACACTCCTATGCTTACACAAGTAAAATATATTGGAAATTCACAAGCAAATGAAGTTTCAATTGACCAGGGCAAAAGTGTTGATGTAGAGCGGGCAGGCAGCCGACTTTTTTGGGGTGGAGCCGAAACATTACATGGTGCAAATGTAGCTAGCGGTTACCGTGTTCTTGCCGATGCGACTGTTTATGTCAATGGACAAGAAATTCAGCTTAGAGCAGGGGACAGTGTTAATGCTATTGTAGCGCGAATAAATGGAACGACGGTTGCGGTAACCGCCGATGTCGATATGGAAAACCGAATGGTTATTTCTGGAAATCGTTCGGAGCAAATTTATCTAGCAGATGGACCTAATTCTACCGTTTTTAGAGACTTAGGCCTAATTCAAGAGGGAATGCAACCCCCATATAATATCTCTCCTTATGCACAAAAAGAGGGAGATAATATATTTAATCAACTCATCAATGTTCGTAACATGATGTTGCGAGGTGATGTTGAGGCAATTGGCTCTCGAGGGATCAAAGAGGTTGAAGTAGCACATAACAGTGTTGTTAATAGTTTAGCGATGATTAGCTCTCAAACGTCTCGTTTAGATGCTATGGCTAGTGCTTTATCTTATCGCGAACTTAACATCAATGAAGCAAATCAGCAAGAATCTGTTTTAACCGATATGGATAGAACCGAAATGATGTTAGAATATAAACGTTTAGATAATGTGCATACTGCAACATTACAATCAGCGTCAAGAGCTTTGAAGCCCTCATTATTAGACTTTTTAAGGTAGGTGAATATATGGAAGATACAAATGCAGTGATTAATTTTAAATCAGGTTTACCAGGTTTTGAAAATTTACATCAGTTTAGATTAAAAAATACCTTGCAAGATCCATTCTTTTTGTTAGAATCGATAGAAGATGAAAATATTGCTTTTATTTTACTAGATCCATTTTTAATTTGCCCAGAATATGAAATAGAAATTTCAGATTCAGAGATGAAGCGTCTTAATATCTCTGGAGAAAAAGAATCAGCACTAATTTTCACAATTATAAGTATTCGCAACGAAGGAACTTTATTTACTGCTAATTTACAAGCCCCTATCATCATCAATCCAGAAACACGTGAAGGCGAGCAGTTTATTTTAAATGAGCCTAAGTGGAGTATTCGCTATAATATTATTGATAGATGCGATGAAACTGAAAAAGAGGAAGCGTCATGTTAATCCTTAGTCGTAAAAAAAACGAAGAAATCATGATCGGTAATGAGATCAAAATTACCATTGTAGAAACGAGCGGAGAATATGTTAAATTAGGGATTGAAGCTCCATCGGATGTTAAAATTTTTAGAAAAGAATTATATTCAGAAGTCGAACTAGAAAACAAAGTTGCGATGGGTCAAGATCTATCAAGCTTAAGCCAAGTCAAAATCAATCTTGAAAAATAAGAGGACTATTTTTTCCTGCAAGATCTAAATTCATTGCCTCTTCTGCTTCGCTTCTTCGGATGTAAAGAGGCCCCGATGTTTCGCTGTCGGCTCCTACCGTATGGTACTGTTCAAGTGCAAGTTTTGCTAATGCATCAATTCTTGATGCATGATAAAAAGGATCTAGTATCATTTTAAAGGAAAATTGTAAGCGTTGCTTAGCCTCTTCTAATTCGCGAAATGCCATAGGTGCATCGGGTCCCGTTATAAAAACCGTTATATTATCTTTACCTTTTTTTGATAAAAGCTGCGCTAAATCATCGGGAGCAATATCAAGAGGATCTGAAAGCGGTTTTCCTTCATAATACATTCTGCTGTAATAGCGCTTTTTTTTAGCATCTATTACAGGAAGGCTAATATATTCGTTAGGAGCATTTGCAACAAGATAATCTGGCGTTAGAACCGATACTAAAGGGATTTCTGCCGCATTCGCAATTCCTTTTGCCGTTGCCATGGCGATTCTTAAACCTGTAAAAGAACCTGGTCCCTTTGCACAGGCAACTAAATCTAAGTCACTAGGATTCAGTCCAGCCTCTTTTAATAAAGAGTCAATTAAAGGTAGTAATTTTTCTGAATGTCGTAATCCAACTTTTCGAATATTAAAATATTCTTCATTATCTTTTTTTAAATAGATAGCTAGGTCATTAGAGGAGCAATCGAAGGCTAAAATGTTTTTCATTTATGTTCTCCAGGGGTAGTAATATTGATTTCTCTATTTCCTTGGGAATTAAGCTCAAAATGTATATATATAGTATTTGTTGGTAGAATTTCTTCTGCTTTTTCACTCCATTCAATAAGAGTAATGCCATTACGAAAGAAATAATCTTCTGCACCTAGCATTTCAAATTCTTCGACACTTTCTAAGCGATATAAATCCATATGAAACATTGGCATTTGTTCGCCCTCATATTCTTGTATTAATGTGAAGGTAGGGCTAGTTATAGGTTCTTTAACACCAAGAGCTTGGGCGATCCCTTTGGTGAATGTTGTTTTGCCAGCTCCTAATTGTCCAGTAAGAGCTATCACGGTATTTGGCTTTAACTCTTTTGCAAAGTTTTCTGCAAAAGAAATAGTTTCCTCGGGTAGCGATGTTATAACTTTTTTCATCTTAGAAGACCTTGTGAATCATAATTTTTTATATATTCTGTTACACGTTTTCTTGCAGGGATAAGAGGGTAATCTATAGCAACTTTGAAATCTACAACGACAGAAGCTTGTCCCATTGCATCATGCTCAATGGAAAAAAGAATATCGGAACTTCTTTTTTGATCTTCAAGCAGTGAGTACTCTAATGTTGCCGAATATCGCCTAATATAATGAATATTATTTTCTATCCGCTGAATATTTGAAATTTCATGTATTTTCATATAGTAGTCCTTTTTTTAATACTATCAATAAAAGTAACTAAAAAATCTATTTTGGGTGTAATCTCATATTCCATTAGATCGCCAATGAGTACATGGTCATTGTTTTCAAATGCATTTGCAAGCTCTTGTAAAATTGAAACAAACTCAATATCTTGAAGCTCATTCCCCCATGTTTTTTCTGGCAATGCCGCTAACACACGGTTAAACTTTTCGATAATTTCTGTAAAGTAAGTAATTCGGTTTAATGCTTCTTTTGCTTTCCCAGACTGAAAAAACAAGGGGATCTCTTCAATTTTTTCTTTAAAATCGACTAATAATTTCTGAGTTTGTTCAAGCTGAGAAAATGGGTTGATAAATTCTTCGTAACGCTCGTATAATGAAAGTTTAAGAGGAGAGAGATTAGTTAACAAATTCTGTTTGTCTTCTGCTTTTTTATCTTTCATATATAGTTCAATTTTTTTGTTTATAAAGTTTGCAATCGTTTCGCTTAATTGAAATTCTAGATCGCCAAAATACAAATTAAAGTCGTATTTGTTATTGATTAAATTTGATTCCCCTTCTTGAAGATCTTTCTCTAGTAAAGTTAAATTATGAATAAGATATTGTAAAGAGCCAGACATGAGTTCTATTTTATCTTGACTTTCAAATTCGAATTTAGTATTGTCGTCGATATTGAGGGTACTCATTTCATTTGTGAAGCTTTCACCATTGATAACAATTTTAACGACAATACGGCCCATCTCATTGAGTTGGGAGGTAAATGAGGTAAGAAATTCCTCTACTGTATTTTCACTTTCTAATGTTACATCAATTTGTTCGTTGTCTACAATTACCTTCATAATGATTCCTTATTTGTTTCCACCTTGATTTAGTCCATTTAATGCTTCGGCATTTTTATTCATTTCTTCGATGAGCCCTTCCATTTGTCCAAACTTACGCTTGTATTCGGCCTCTCTCGTTTCTAATTTTTGCTCCATAGTTCTAGTTTGCTCTTCTAAATTTTCTATGCGAGTATCAAAAGTTCTAAACTTAGTAAAAATAATTCCACCTGTTTGTGTATATGCTTGTAATTTATTCGTTAAATCGACAGCTAGACCTTTGTCAATAACTAAATCACCATCAGAATCGTATCCAAAAAAATCTTTAATTTCATCGAGCCGACTCTCTATTGCATTATCTAATATTTCTTCATCAACTTCAAGATAACCTCGCAGTTTAGCTGGATTAAATCCACCTCCACTAGAGGACATATTTGAGCCAATTCCCATTTGTGATAAAAGCTGAATTGAATTATTTGGAGATGTAAGCCACAAACTGGTTGAACTTTCTTGCATCTTGCGTTTGAGAGAATTAAGAGTTGTATCGCCTTTCATTGTGCCTAACGATTCTTCTAAAATTTCCCGTTCTGAATCTTCTAAATAGGTTAGCTCTTCGATAATTTCTGGATCGGAAGAGGTAAAAATATTGATAGTTTGCATCACATTGTTGTAGTTATAAACATATTCGAAAAGGGCATTTTTAACAGTTTCCTTATCGTTCATTAGCGAAATACTAACAGGCTCGGAAGATTCTCCAATAATATTTAGTTCCGTTCCATAGACAAGATCATCGATTAGATTAGTGGGTCGAGTCACATTTAAGCCATTGTATTCTAACTGTGCGTCTTCTGCTAACGATATAGGAGATTGTGGCGTATAATCTCGACTAGATTTATCTGAAATATAGACAGAATCGATTTTGAAATCTTGATTTTCAAAAATATTATTAAAAGTAAGCCCCTCTATATCTTGAATGGTAGAAAGATCAAATGAAATTGACTGCTTCGTAGGGTCGATGGTTATTTGTGTTTTTTCTGATAGGCGATTTAGGACGAGCGAAGAGGGTAGATTAGAAATGGGGTTTTCCTCGGGTTCTTGTGGAGTCACAATTTCCTCTATTTTGTTAAGATTTGAAAAGTTTGCAAAAGAAGGTGCCTGAAAGAGGGTAACATCTTCTACCGTTGTACTTCCAGAGCTTGGAATGAGAGGATTTTTATTTTGGCTATTCATAGCGGAAGCAAGTTCAATTTGTTTTGCTTCTAGCGCCTGTGCAGCCGCTAGCGCTTGCTCTTGGGCCTTCGCTGTTGCTACGGGATCTTCTTTTATACTGTAATTGATAAAAAGAGTTCCTTCTTTAGCTGTACTATTTGGGAAGTGGATCGTTTTTGATTCATTGAATTTAAGATTGATGTTTTGAGCAATATCTACGTGATTTGAACGCATCGGTTCATTTGTTATCATTTTAGCATCAAGAACTAAGTTCATTGCATCATCTTTGAAAGATAGAGTGTTCATACTACCTACTTGAGTAGATTCTAACATCCAAATTTGTGAATCGTTGTTTATTTTAACTGCATTTGATTTAATGAGATTCTTTCCGCGACTATTTAGCATAGCAGAAAATTCATTTAGGGTTCCCCCTCTAAAATAAAAAGGGATTTCTTTGTCGCCAATAGCGAAGTTATAGCGACCTTTAGGAACTTGATAATTGATTGGAAGGGGCGCACTTTTAAATTTGTCTGCCTTTGCCATATTGTGCACGGTTATTTCAAAGTCTTGGACTTGTGCGTCACGAGTAGGGGAGGCTGTAAGAACAGATGGATTAGAGCTTTCGGCTATTTTCTGGCTGAATGGATTTTCAAATCCATATAGCATTTTAGTAGAAGTGACTAAACGCGTCAAATGGGTATTGATTTTTTGCCAACCTTCTTTTTCGGTTGTCGTTTCATCAATATCCTTTGCTTTATTATCAAGAGGAATGCGTTCAACTTTCATTAAGTCTTCTACCATTTTAGAATAAGTAGAATTGACTCCAGGAATGGTGGGGGAAACACTAGGCATACTTTATTGTATACTCTCTATGCCTCTGCGTCTATAATTAATCCTAACATTTCCGCAGTTTCTCTGAGTTTTTGATGTAGTTCTCGTAATTCTTCGGGTGGATATTCTCGTAAAACTTCATCTGTCTCTTTATCAACAATACGAATAATCATTTCATTATTGATGCTTTCCATAGAGAATTGAATTTTACGATTGACCATTTGAGAAAGCATATCAAGATCTTTCATGTAGTCATCAAACGTTACAGTTTCTTCTATTTCCATAGGCTGAATTTCTGGTTGATGATATTGCATATTAGGATTAGCAATTTGTTGTTTTTGTATATTGTTGATGTGTATGTCTTGCGACTTTGGGGGTGTATTTATTATTGAATTGAATTTAGTAACCATAACTTCCTCCTCTTAATAATTAAAGAAGCAATAGTGCAGGCACGCCACTGCACTATCACCCTCAATTAAACAAAAGATAACGTCCAGAAATCTTTCATCTAATTTATTATAATAATTGCAAAACGTTTTGCGTTTTCATGTTAGCCTGTGCTAGCATTGCGGTGTTGGCTTGGGTTAAGATCATGTTCTTTGTGTAGTCCACCATCTCTCTTGCCATGTCAACATCTCGAATCCTAGATTCGGCTGCGGTTGTATTCTCGGCGGCAATAGCAACTCCTTGCGCTGCCATTTCCATTCGATTTTGGTATGCTCCAAGATCCGCACGTTGTTTAGAAACAAGTTGTAATGCCTTGTCTGCAACACCAATAGCACGGTTTGCATTTTCAACGGTTGTCATATCGATTCCCATTCCATCCATTGTACGAAGATTTAACGCCGTAGTTGTCATGGTTCCGATATACATCGTTTCACTTTGGTCCATGTTATGTCCAACATGAAGTTGGAAGACATCGCCTGAAACAGAATTGAGTGCAAATCGACCAGTGAAGATATTCATCCCATTGAATTGGGCATGAGATGCAACTCGGTCGATTTCATCAACAAGTTGATCAATCTCGACTTGGATTTGCATCCGATCTTCATCGGAATAGATTCCATTAGCTGACTGAATTGATAGTTCTCGTATTCTTTGGAGAACATCTGAAGTTTCTGCAAGGTATCCTTCTGCTGTTTGAATAAAAGAAACTCCATCCTGGATATTTCTTTCAGCCTGATTTAAACCTCTAATTTGTGCACGCATTTTTTCTGATACGGCCAATCCAGAAGCATCGTCTGCTCCACGATTGATTCGTAAGCCAGAGCTTAGTTTCTCAATATTTCTACTTAACGAAACGTCTCTGGCACCCAGTGTTCGATATGCGTTCACTGCGCTTAAATTATTATTTATGATCATAAGTCCCTCCTTGGTACTTATTTAAAAGTATTTATGCCAGAAAACCTTGATGAAGGCGTGCTTCACGATTTTCTTGCTTACCAACAGAGCTACCTCGTTGTTAAACGGGGCAGGTCTGTTGGTAAGTTGGCATAGGAGGGCTTACACAGTCCTAAAAGAGGGGGTAGGGTGAACCTACCCCTCTAGTACCAATCTTAACCAAGAATTTGTAGTACAGACTGAGTCTTAGCATTAGCTTGCGCTAACATTGCAGTCCCAGCTTGTGTTAGAATACTGTTCTTAGTAAAATCTACCATTTCTTTAGCCATATCTACGTCTCGGATTCGAGATTCTGCAGCTTGAAGGTTTTCAGCTCCAACATCGATTCCTCGAATTGCATGTTCAAGTCGGTTTTGGTATGCACCTAAGTCAGCACGTTGTTTGTTGACCATTTTAAGAGCATTGTCCATAACACCAATTGCTTTGTTTGCACTTTCGATAGTTTCTAAAGAAAGGATTTCTCCATCAGTTCGAGCGCCTAGTGCTGTAGAAGTCATTGTGCCGATGAAAATTTGTTCACGTTGGTCCATGTTAGCACCAATATGTAGCCACATAGAAGCAGTTACAGTATTGACCCCAGTTGGTTGAGAGAATCGACCAGTTAAGAGGTTCATGCCATTGAATTGTGCGTGAGATGCAATTCTGTCGATTTCGTCAACAAGTTGACTAATTTCTACTTGAATTTGCATTCTGTCTTCAGCTGCATAAATTCCATTAGCTGCTTGAACGGATAATTCTCTAATTCGGTGTAGAATGTCACTTGTTTCTTGCAAGTAACCTTCTGTAGTTTGAATGAAAGAAATACCATCCATAGCATTTCGTGATGCCTGGTTAAGGCCTCGAATCTGAGCACGCATTTTTTCAGATACAGCTAGTCCAGATGAATCGTCACCCGCTCGGTTAATTCTTAACCCAGAAGATAACTTCTCGATGTTTTTGTCGATGCTTCCATTGGAAATTTTTAGCTGCCGTTGTGAATACATTGCGCTTAGATTGTGATTGATAATCATACGCTTCCTCCATGAATTGTATTTAAGAGCTTCCTTGCTCTTTCTTAAATTATCGGCTATTACTTAAATAACTTTAATAAAAAAATTAAAAATTTAGAAATTTATTTGCTAATTCGTCGTTAGGGTCAATTTCTAGAATTTTATCAAATATCTCCTTTGCTTTTTTAATATTTTTATTTTTTAAGTTAAATATTGCATAATTTGACAAGAGTTTAACATTGTCAGGGGAGAGCAAAAGAGCTTGGTCTAAATAGATTTCTGCCTTATCGTACTCTTTAAGTTCCATGTGGCAAATTGCCAATTCGTTAAATGTATCCGTATTGAGTTTATTGAGCTCTAATGCCTTTTCAAAAGCTGATATCGCCTCGGAAAATTGCTGAATCCGTCTGTAGGCCCATCCTTTAAGGAACCAGCCATTCCAAACATTGGGAAATTCATTTAAAAATTGTTCAATTAAATTAATTCCCTCTGTTTCATTGTCGTTTATGACCTCATCGTAGGCTTTTGAAAACAGAGAATGATCTTGCTCTTCTTCGTTGATAATGTCTAAAATCTTTTTAGCCGATTCAATTTTATCTTGCTTATCTGAATGTTCAATAAAGTAGGTTAATAACAATTTTGCTTTTTCGGCTTCGAAGTTACGAGCATAAAAAAGAGCTGCATAGTAATAAGCTTGAATAAGAGGATCCTCTCCACCCATGATGGAATCGTAAAGCACTTTTGCCTTTTGTGTGTATATTTCTAACTGAGTTTCATTATTGCTTTCTCTGTATAAAATTGCCTTATCGTCGTAGAGAAGGGCTAAATTTAATTGAGTGACACTGTCGTCTGGATCAAATGCAAGGAGTGAATTAAAAATTTCTTCTGCCACATCATAATTTTTTAGATTGATTTTTGCATAGGCAGCATGCGTAAGTTCTTCCGCTAAATTTGGTTTTACTTTAGCGATAATAGTTCGATAAGAGGGGATATCTTTGTGTGAAGGATCTATAACCATCACCTTTAACATGCCTGCAACTATCATTTCGAGTGAAAGATTTTTAATTAAATCTTCTATTTCGTTAAGGTGATTTTCGATAGGCAAAAGTAGGGTAGGGGATATCTCTAGATCTTCAAAATAAGGTGAAAGTTTTTCGGGAATGGATATAAAATAGATGTTTTCAAGTGAACTCATAGGCTGTCTCCCGCAATTATTTTTTTGTAAAATCTTGTCTGCGCTGCTTTGCAAAATTGTTTAAAATCGTGCTGTACTCTAATGGTATTTCACTGTCTGCAAATTGCACGGAAACGGCTATAATGACAGATTCTCCGAGCTGTTCGACTCGAACCACTTTTCCCTGGATTGTGAAATCTCGCTTATATTTTGGAAAATTTAAATTGACATCGCAAAAGAACCCTTTTTCTAAAGGATGATTTGAGGTGATTAAGAATTGGCATCCAGAGAGTGAAATATCTCGTAAACACATTTTAATTAATTTATCGTCATGCTTTACAAGCGAAAAATTAGAGCCAAGTCCCATTTTTTTAATCGCATAATCGTCGATTTTATAACGCTCTTCTTTCCGTAAGTTAAAATATTGTTTTGTCTCGATAAGAGAGCCGATACGATAAATTAGGTCGTCTGGTGGTCTATTGATATAAACAACATTGACAAGAAAGACTTCTGATTTAGTTGAATTGTAAGCTGAATATTCTGTGACATTACAAGCTGCAAGAAAGGCAACTGGAATATTTGTACTTAAGTCGATAAAGTAAAACCGTAAAAAACAGCGAGTCTTTAGCGAGGTCAGCATATCTAAAGTAGATTCGTCTATATTGATGAAAATTTTAGCTTCACATAATGAGGATTCAAAAATGACGCATGGATAATATTCGGAATTGTATTTAAAATAAATTTGTTTTGGTTGTAGTCCGAGAGTCTGAACAACTTGCTTTGTAAAAGCCACGCTTTTCGTGTTTTTGTAGTTGTTGTAATAGTGATCTATTTCTGCCTTTGTTTCTCTCTATTTTAATATAAGTTTACGAAAAAAGCAAGTAAAAACCCACAGCATGATTTCCTAAATTTTTCTAGGCTTCTTTTTTACTAGGTGGGTTACCGCTCTTAAATTTCAAAGTACTTCACTAGAAGTGCCATCCCTTTAAGAATAAAAGAATCCCTTAATTGTATTCTTGATCCAAGAAAAATTATAAGAAACAATTGCTGTGGGCAATAATTTGCTATTTATCGTTGATAGCAGTATTTAACTTGTCAATGAGTAATGTTAATTGTGATGTTAATTTTTCGCTATC
>CAYJGX010000047.1:1351-15911 GCA_964369795.1 uncultured Spirochaetaceae bacterium | reverse complement strand
GGGCGAGAAATTAAACCTGGCTTGCGAGTCCAGCTAGCTTCCAGGCTTGCTCAATGCTGATGCGTTCGCCGCGGTCGGCGGGGTTTATGCCACATTGGGAGCAGAGTTTCGCGGCGAGGCCTGGTTGACCTTGTTCGTAGGGGGTGAGAAAGCCGGATTTGATGAGGTTGTTGTTGATGGTTTTACGGCGTTGTTTGAAGAGGTCGCGGATGATTTTAAAATAGTTCCCCCGGATTTCGGGGTCGTCGAGTGAGTAGCCGGCAAGGGTTCGTTCTGCTTTTTTGACCATGAGGGCGACGCTCGAGACGACCTCTGGTTTTGGATAGAAGGAACCCGGCTGAATGTCGAAGGTTTTTTTGACCTCGTAATCGAGTCCGCAAAGCATGGAGAAAGAGGAATATTGCTTTCCCCCGGATTTTTCGCTCATTCGAAGGGCTACTTCCTTTTGCACGGTGAACGCCATGCGTTCTGGCAACAGGGCTTTTTCGATAACCGAGGCAATAATGAGAGATCCCACGTTGTAAGGGAGGTTTCCAATAAGGATGTCGGGAGTGCTCTCCTCTTTTGCAACCAGTGGCCAGTTTTTAAGGGCGTCCCCTTCTATTATATTAAAGGCGGGGGCTTTTTTATAAAGTTCTTTTAATAGAAGAATAAACCCCCGATCGATTTCAAATACATTTAATTTTTTGCAGTACCCCGCCATTAATGAGGTGATAGCTCCCATCCCTGGGCCTATTTCCCAGACAACCGAATTTGGTTTCATCTCGACCAATTCTACGATTCGTTCACGGACGTTTTGGTTTAATAAAAAATTTTGACCAAAACGCTTTTGCATAGTGAGTCCATTGGATTCGAGCAGTTCTTTGATAGCATTGACCGAGTTGTAGAAATCTTGACTTGGGCCATAGGGGTTTGTTTCTTGCATAACTGTATTTTATCATAAAATGCCAAATGAGCAAAAGGATTAATGGAGTAAAATATAAAAGAATTCTCCCGATTTCTCGCAACATCGGAAAATCTCCGAAAAAAATTAGTAGTTTTTCATTAACCCAATAGATTGGATATAAGAGCCATAAAAAAAATTGCGACAGGGCTATATTGCCTGACAACCACGAAAATAAAGATAAACTCCCTATCCCCATGATCCCAAAGGTCAATGGCGTTAAAAATAACGACCCTAGAAGCCCTCCTGTCGCAAATGTCCCAAAATTAGGATATGTCCATCCAAAAGTAGCTCCCTGTGCCCCATATACGGCCCCTAGCGCCCCCGATAGCTTTTTAGGCAATATCCACCGCAATGCAGGTGTAAAAGTCGGCTGTAGAGCCAACAAGCCCGCTAAAGCTAGGTAAGAGAGGATTAAGGCAGGCGAATCTAACTCTCTTGGTTGGAGAGCTAAACTTAAGGGAAATGCGAGCGCCAAAACCAATCCGAGCGGGCTTTCCCCACCCTTCCACCTAAAAGCAAATAAAAGCGTGGCCATTATGGCAGAACGCACAAGCGATGGACTTGCTCCCGCAAACCAGACATAAATCCAGCTAACACCAACAACCACCAACCACGCCTTCATCTTCCCAAGTAAGGGCTTTAATACCCCTAGTAACAATGCCGATATCACCCCCAAGTGCATCCCCGACAAGGCAAGCAAGTGACTGACCCCCGCATTGCGGTACCCTCGCTTCACCCCCTCCTCTACAAAGGATCTATCTCCATCTAACAGAGCCACAACCAATCCTCCCGAATCCCCAGCAAACTCGGCCCACTCTTTTAACTTCCCCCGACTATAACCATAAGCCAGATCCATAGAACCTTTTGCACTCGAATCGATAACATCAACATCAATATGCCACCCATCCCAGGCGACCTTGCTAATCTGCCCCCGAAAGAGGTCGCCTCTCTCCATCTCCTTTGCCCCTGTAGAAAAGACGGCCTGCACAATTCCCGAAGCACTCCCGCTCCCCTCGATTATCCCGCTTCCCTTCACTTGCATCCGTGACAATTGAATCTCCCCCCGACATTTCTCCCCCGATGCCATTAAATCGGAAACGAGCTCACCCTCTATCCAAAGATTGTTTGTCACTTCCATTGGAACTTCAATTGGGAGGGAGGGAGTCTGCGAGACTAACTGAATCCCTGCGATTAAAACGAATAAAAGAGAATAAGATTGGAACAAGGTTATTCTCATCCATTTCAAAAAGCAACATCGGGCTACCACGAGAAAGAGAAGCGACAATAAAAAGATCATCAACAAAAGACGCAAATAAATCGGATAATAACTTGCGGGGAAAACCATCAACAAAAGTGCGGGCCAAATTAGAACCCCTATCGACAAAAAACGAGATAGCATAGAACCTCCTCTCTTTATATCCATGCAAAATCAATTTTTGCCTAATCTTTCTATTAAAAAATCCTTTTATTGATTTTTTTATCCTTTCGCTATAAAATTTGATATGAAACATTGGTTTAGACGAATCCTACCCTTTTTACTTTATGCTCTTTTTTTCCTGCCTTCTATTATTCGTAGTTTCCAAGGGGCAAATGGCCAAATCGATTTATTTAACGATGCCTCTAATTATTTTTATTCCATCTTCTACAACCTAGTAATTCTATTAGTTACCCTTATCGCCCTTATTAAAATCGAGAAAAAAACAATTGCCTTATGCGACCTCTCTTTCCCCTCTCTTAGCAAGTTATCTAGTATCTTTTTTTATCTCGTTTTTATAATCGCCTTTTCTTATCTACTTTCCCTTTTTCTTAGCTTCTTCACCCCCGACCAAATCAATGAAAGAGTCCCCTTTAACAATCCGAACCTTATCCCTCTCTTGCTCATTTCGATGCTGGCTGTCGGCTACATGGAAGAGATTTTTTTTAGAGGATATCTTCTTTTTTCTTTTGATAGTTGGCTACCACAATCCGTGTCGATTATTATTTCGACCTTTTTATTTAGCATCGGTCATGGTTACCAAGGTTTAGCCGCAATTCCAGGAACCTTTCTTTTAGGACTAATTTTCGTTTGGATACGAAAAAAAGAGGCTTCTTTACACATCCCGGCTATCACACATGCGCTATATAACACTTTTATCGTCTTAGTCACGAGTGAAATCACTTTTTTTAATCAAAATTATTGACAAACAGTCTTTCATTCTATTAAATTCAACGAAAGGAGTTTTTTATGAACGAATTATTAAACACAATCCCACAACGAATTAAAAAAGTAGCTACCGAAAACCCAAAACTTATCGCCCTACGTTTTCGAAAAAAACCAAAAGACCCTGTCGAAACACTAACCTATAGTGCGCTTTGGCAAACAGCAAAAGAACTAGGTGCAGCTTTAATAAAAGCTGGAATCAAAAAAGGTGACCATATTTCTATCATCTCAGACAACCGAAAAGAATGGCTATTTTGTGACCTTGCGATAATGGGACTTGGTGCTATCGACATCCCTCGAGGTTCGGATTCAAATGCACAAGAGATAGATTACATTATCAAGCACAGCGACAGTACAACTGTAATTCTAGAGAACGAAGCACAACTAGAAAAAGTGCTTTCAGAAAATAAAAACCTAGAGGGTATTTCACGGATTATCCTTATGGATGAAAGTGAAAAATTTACCTCATCTATAAAAAAATGTTCACTCATCAACTTAGCGACTCTATTAGAAGAAGGGAAATCGTTAACTTCAGAACAAGAAAAGTGGGAAGCCGCTGTCCAAAAAGGCACACAAGACGATCTTGCCACCATCATTTATACCTCTGGAACCACAGGCAACCCAAAGGGCGTTATGCTCCAACAACGAAGTTTTATTTTCCAACTCGAAAAAATTTATACACACATCCCTATTACTCATTCAAATACGATGTTAAGTGTTCTACCTATCTGGCATACCTTTGAACGAATGTGTGAATATATTGTCTTAAATGCAGGTGCCTCCATTGCCTATTCTAAGCCTATTGGCCCTGTCATGCTAAAAGATTTAAAAGAACAAAACCCTAACTGGTTTATCTCTGTGCCACGAATTTGGGAAAGTATCTACGATTCCATCTACCGAAAATTAAAAAGTGGTAGCAAAGGAAAATTTTACTTAGTTCAATTTTTTGTTGCAGTCTCAAAACTATGGTGTAAAGCAGAAAATAGATGGAACTCTAAGTATCCAGCCCTAACCCCTATCAATGTAAAAAAAGACAAAGCACTCGCATTTTTCCCTTACATCTTACTATACCCTTTTAAGGCACTAGGGAATGTAATTGTGTTTAAAAAGTTACGCGCTCTACTTGGCGATAGCTTTAAAGCAGGGGTCTCTGGTGGTGGAGCACTTCCCCATCATGTGGATAGCTTCTTTGAAGCGGCTGGCATTACCGTTTTAGAAGGCTGTGGTTTAACCGAAACAGGTCCTGTTATTTCTGTTCGAAAATTGAAAAACCCAGTTATGTATACCATTGGCGAAACACTAGAAGGAATTAAAGTAGAAGTCCGAGCAAAAGATGGGTCAGTACTTCCTCCAGGCCAAAAAGGTAAACTTTACTTAAAAACCCCACAAGTCATGGCTGGCTACTACAAAAACGAAGAGGCAACCAATGCCGTTCTTCAAGATGGTTGGTTAGACACGGGAGATTTAGCTATTCAAACCTTTAACAATGGAGCTCTCAAACTTGTTGGTCGAGCAAAAGAAACGATTGTACTTATGGGTGGTGAAAATGTAGAACCGTCCCCAATCGAAGACAAACTAAGATCCTCCGACCTTATCGATAACCTTATGGTTGTAGGGCAAGACCAAAAATACTTAGGAGCTCTTATCAATGTAAATATTGAAAATGCACGAGCAGAATTAACAGAAGATAAAAATGTCTATATGGACGATAGCGAATTCTTGCAAGGAGAAAGTCTTAAACATCTTATTAACCATGAGGTCGAAAAAATCATCTCATCAAAAAATGGCTTTAAATCTTTTGAACAAATTTATAAAATTCAAATCATAGAAAGACCTTTTTCTCAAGAATTAGAATTAACAAAGACTCTAAAGTTAAAGAGATCGGTTATTGCAAATCTATACAATAAAGAAATTAAGGCAATGTTTAAGAACTAAGTAAATTCTTAACTATAAGAATAAAGGCAATTGCGGTTATTCCCAATGAGCCTAACAATAGCCAATAAACCCAAGGTGGAATATTCAATTCTACTTTGGGTTTTTTATTTGAAGAATGCCCTCTACTTGAACCCCGCCGATTACCAGCAGCTTTTTGTTGTTGCTCAAGACGTATTGCATCGTTTCGTAATTTTGTTAACGAGGAACTTTGAAATTGGCACTCTGGACATCCATTGGTGAAATTTTTTTCGGTTCCAACAAAACCACAATTTGGACATTTAATAGAAGCTAGCAAACTATTACAAGCATGGCATACCTTCGCACCTTTATCCACTTGAGTCCCGCACTTAGCACAATAAAAATTCAAATCAGTTTTATCTTTTGCCATTGTTCATTTCCTTATTTTTGTTGATAAATATCCGAACTATCGAATCTTGCTTTTGAAGTTCTTTTGATCCTCGTGTAATCTTACACAAACCTAGGCCAAGCTCGGCAGCTATAGCCCTTTGACTCATTCCTTTGTCAAGTAATTTTAGTAATGCCCATCGTTTGCTAATTCCATCAAATTCGCTTGGAGTAAGAATATCGGCTAAAAAACGATAGATTTCTGACGGATCATCGACCGAAGAAAAAACTTGTGAAATTTCATAAATATCTTTATTTTCCATAAAAAACCTTCAATGCTTAAATATAAACCTAAACATTGAAGGTGTCAATTTGATTTTGTATTTTTTTTTGTTGCGTCAATTAGACTAAAGCTAAAATTTGCTGTGTCATTTCTTTTGTGCCAACGAGTTTACAACCTTCGGTTTTAATATCTCCCGTTCGGTAGCCAGCTGCAAGCACTGCTTTAACCGCATTGTCAATCATATCCGCTTCTTCATTCATGTCAAAGGAGTATCGAAGCATCATGGCTGCAGAAAGAATGGTTGCAAGAGGGTTTGCAATATCTTGCCCCGCGATGTCAGGTGCAGACCCGTGAACGGGTTCGTATAATCCGGGTGTGCTTCCATCTGCTTTGGGTTCTCCTAAGCTTGCTGATGGCAACATTCCAATGGAACCCGTTACACAGCTTGCTTCGTCACTAATGATATCTCCAAACATATTTCCGGTTACGATGGTATCAAATTGTTTTGGGTTAGTTACAAGCTGCATAGCGCAATTGTCTACATATAAGTGGGAGAGTTCCACTTCTGGAAAATTTTTTGCCGTTTCTACGATAGTTTCTCGCCAAAGTCGAGAATTTTCTAAGACATTTGCTTTGTCAACAGAAACTAATTGCTTGCCCCTTTTCATTGCAATATTTAATGCCACTTTTGCAATTCGATCCACTTCGGGCCTAGAATATTCCATTGTGTCATAGGCAGAAGTATCTTCAGTATTTCGGCCTCGTTTACCAAAGTAGATTCCACCAATGAGTTCGCGAACAATCATGATATCTAGTTCGTCACCAATGACTTCGGGTTTAAGAGGAGAAGCATCTTTTAACTCTTTAAAAATAACGGCTGGTCTAAGGTTTGCAAATACCCCCATTCCTTTTCGTAGGCGAAGCAATCCTGCTTCGGGTCGCATATGTCCAGGAAGGGTATCCCACTTCCACCCACCTAAAGCTCCCATTAATACGGAGTCGGCTGCAACACATTTGTCTAACTCTGCTTGTGGGAGAGGATCGCCATATTTATCGATCGCACATCCACCAGCATCTACATGCGTATATTCGAATTTGTGACCTTTTTTAGCCAAAACCTTATCTAATACGGCAACCGCACTTTCGATTACCTCTGGACCAATTCCATCACCAGGAATAAGAGCAATTTTTTTTGTCATTATTAAACCTCTAATAAAAATTTATCTATTTCGCTTGTCTCTTTTGAAACAAAAAATATTCTAATGAATCCGTTAGCGCAATCCAACTCGCTTCGATAATATCGGTCGAAACCCCAACTGTCGTCCATATGGCATTCCCATCGGTAGACTGGATTAAAACCCGTACTTTCTCTGCCGTTGCGGTTGCATCGCCCATAACCCTAACTTTGTAGTCTACTAAACGCATATCTGCCACTTCGGGATAAAATTCGGCTAAGACCTTTCGCAGAGCTGTATCGAGAGAGTTGACTGGACCATCGCCCTCTGCTGCAGTAATAGATTCTTTGTCATCGACACAAATCTTAATTACAGCAGTGGAACCTGCATTGTCTTCTGATCCAGGATTTAACGCTGTCACCTGATAATGTTTTAAATCGAAAAAGGGAGTATAACGGCCAAGGAGTTTGAGTGTTCGTAATTGGAAAGATGCTTCTGCCCCTTCAAATTGATAGCCCTCACTTTCTAGTCGTTTAAGTTCTTCTGATATAGCCGTAGTCCTAGGATCGTGTTTTTCGAGTGTTGGGTCAATAGATTGAATTTTTTTAAGAACTAACCCTCGTCCTGCCTGTTCGGAAATAAGAAAACGTCGCTCATTTCCAACCACTTCTGGATCTATATGTTCAAATGAGGCTGAATTTTTATTGACCCCATCTATATGCATTCCACCTTTATGCCCAAAAGCCGCTTTACCCACATATGGAGAACGAATATCGGGCACTAAATTCGCCACTTCATCAATAAAATGACTGACACTCGTAATTTGCGCCATGTTTTCTTGAGGGATACAACTATATCCCATTTTTAATTGTAAATTAGCTAAAATGGTGCAAAGATTTGCATTCCCACAGCGTTCGCCAAAGCCATTAAATGTCCCCTGAACGTGAGTCACCCCTGCTTCTACTGCCATAATGCTATTTGCAACGGCCATTCCCCCGTCGTTATGGACGTGAATACCTAGCTCGAGGCCATTGTCCATTTCATTCGCCATTGCCTCTTTTACTTCGCTTGTTATTTTTAAGACTTCCGAAGGAGTGCAACCTCCATTCGTATCGCAAAGCGCTAAACAACTTGCTCCCGCCTTTGCAGCCATTTTTAAAACTTCTATTGCATATTTTGAATTGTTTTTATAGCCATCGTAAAAATGCTCTGCATCAAAAACCACCTCTTTTCCCTTCCCATGAAAGAAGGACAAAGTATCGTAAATCATTGCTAAATTTTCTTCGTAAGTGGTTCGAAGTACATCGGAGACATGGAAATCCCAGGATTTACCAAAAATAGCCACCGCTGGCGTTTGTGCTTTTAATAGAGCAAGGACATTTGCATCTTCTTCTACTTTTATTCCAGGACGACGAGTACTTCCAAATGCTGTTAGCTTAATATGTTGCAAAGAAATTTCTGAAATTCGGTTAAAAAATTCCATATCTTTTGCATTCGAACCCGGATTCCCAGCCTCCACATAATCAAACCCTAGTTCATCTAACTTCTTAACAATTCGTAGTTTATCTTCGACAGTAAAGGATATCCCCTCTGCCTGTGCACCGTCTCGAAGCGTTGAATCAAACAACTTAATTTTTTTTCTGTTACTCATACTTTAATATAACAAATTTTACTATTTAAGTCTATATTTTCCTTTTTTTGAGGCTCGAGCCTTGCCCGACCAGGCAAGCGCTAGGATAGCGCAGTTCAGAATTTTATTGCATATTTCTGCCTGTAATTTCTAAAAATTTTAAAAAAATTTTTAGAAATTACAGGCAGAAATGCATTTTGGCTTTATATATATATGACGCTAGCGCAAAAATCTAGGAGGATTTATGTATAATAATCTTAATTCAGTAATCATGGAAGGCAACCTAACAAGAGAACCTAGCCTCTCCACCACCAATAAAGGAACATCCGTTTGCTCCTTTTCGCTCGCTTCTAATCGATATTACAAAGCAGACGAAGAGCTCGTTCATGAAGTCTCTTACTTTGATATCGAAGCCTGGTCAAAACTCGGCGAAATTTGTGCAGAGAACTTGCATAAGGGTCGAGGAGTCCGCGTCGTTGGACATCTAAAACAAGACCGTTGGCAAGACAAGGAGGGAAATCCTCATCGGAAAAACAAAATCGTTGCAGAACATGTCGAATTCCATCCAATGAAGAAAAAAACAGAAACGCAAGATTCTACTCTAGCCAACAACGATGCTAAAGTCGATCATCCAACCGAAGAAAAAGAAACTGCAGAGGCATAATGGCTTTTAAAAAAACCGGCAGGCTCCATGAGTGCCTGCCGGAAACTTTTTACTTATTCTAATGTCCAAATAACGCTATCACTTTTAATTTCTTTGCCAGCTAAATAGCCTTTAAGAACGACTTCGTTTTCCCCCGGAATTAATGTTTCATTTTCCCAGCGAACAACTCCAATATCATTTGGCATTCGCATTCCTCGGCTTTCTCCATTTAGAAAAAGTTCCACCTCTTCCGCGTTGGTATAGCCTTTAACAAAAGTTCCCGCCTCGTTGCGTTTATTAAAGCGACGTTGTGTAATGTAAACCACTGGTTTTTCTTCGGGAGTGTGCCACTGAGCCTGATACAAGAAAAAGACATCTTTTTTGGTTTTTCGATCATAGGTGACTAATCCTTTGTCGTTTCTGCCATTGGTATCCCCCTCGGTCCGTTGAAAGGCGGTAAAATCGAACATATTCCAAACAAAAGATCCCCAGATAAATTCACGACCCTTAATTGTCTTCCAATAAACTTCATGGAACTCGCATTGCCAGTTTTCGGGATGCCATTTTGCCCCCGGAAGCGATTTACGAAGTTCAAGAGAATCTTGCTCGATGCTTCCCCCCGCACCATATTCACTAATTGAAATAGGTCGATTCGGATTTCTCTTATGATAAGAATCGGTCCATGAGGTAAAGCCACTTGGAGCTCCTGCATACCAGCCAGAATATTTGTTCCATCCTAGCCAATCAGTCACATTGTTAAAGGGTCCACTAAAATTAGCAGCTGCAACCGTTGCTCGGTTTGGGTCGAGTTTTTTTGATAGTGCATTGAGTTCTTTCACCATTCCCGTTGGTATATCATAATTCTTAAGTTCGTTATAAATTCCCCACATTGCAATAGACGGATTATTAAAATTTTGATAAATAAGTTCAGACAACTGCTCTTTACCATTTTCTAAGAAAGATTTTCGCTTAGCGCCAATGGCTTTCTCTAATCCAAAGGAGACAAAAGGAATTTCGGCCCAAATAATCATTCCCTCCTTATCACAAAGTTCATACATATACTTATCTTGTTGATAATGGGCTAAACGAATGGCATTGACACCCATATCTTTCATGATTTCCATATCTAAATCATGATGCTCTTCTTTTATCGCAGCCCCAAAACCATCAAAATCCTGATGACGATTGACTCCATTTAAACGAATACTTTTCCCATTTAGAAAAAATCCCTTCTTAGCATCGGCACTTACATAACGAAAACCCGTTCTTTCTTCCCATGAATCGATTAAATTACCTTCTAAATCCAAAATAGAGGCTTTTACAGTATATAAATAGGGGTTTGCAACACCATCCCATAAAATGGGGTTTTCTATCGTAAAATGGAGTCCTGAAACTTCGCTCTCTCCCGTTGTAAAATTAACCGCCTTTTCCACCTCAACCACTTTTTCTCCCGCTGTGTCCGCAATTTCAAGCAACACTCGTCCCTCTTTGGTAATATCTCCTTCTAACGCCTTCACAGAAAGACGAACAACGCCCTCTCCCTCAACAAGATCATTAGTCACCCTATTAGGATGTAAATATATTCCATCGGAACTATAGTGCAAAGGCGAGATAGCCACTTCGGGCAAGGAAAACAATTGAACATCTCGAGTGAGTCCCCCATACAAATTAAAATCTCCCGAACGAGGCATAACATCGGATTGCTTTTTATTATTTGTTTCTATTTTAATGATATCGCTTCCATCGTATTTAAGGAAATCGGTTAGTTCATAGGTAAAAGCACTGTACCCTCCGCGATGTTCTCCAAGAAATTCGCCATTTATCCACGTTTTCGCCACTAAACAAGCCGATTCAAATCGGATAAAGGTTCGTTTCTGCGAATTTAATTCGTTTGCTTCAAGCATTCTTGTATAGAAAGCTTCGCCTCGATAATAACGGCCTCCCGTATAACAATCCTCTACATTGTAAGTATGAGGCAAAGTAACGCTCTCCTGCTTCCCTTCTGGCCAATCGCCCCGAACAAATGTCCACGCCTCATTTATGGTTGCTCTTTCTGCTATATTTGCATTTAGAGCAAATAAACTAACCAATAATAACGATAAAACTAAAAATCTTGTTTTCATCTACACAACTCCTACCTTGTATACAAGTATAGCATAGCTTTAAAGATATGGCAACTTTTTTTATTTATTTTTTATATAAACCTTACCTACTTTTAACATCTGCAACTTGCTTTTATAGAAAAAAAAAGTTACCCTAAGAAAAACTCGCTTTGGAGATATATATGAAATCAAAAATCAACATCCTTATTATCAGCTTACTTTTATTCGTAAGTCTAAATTTATTTGCAAAAACCCCTAAATACGTTTTTCTCTTTATTGGAGATGGCATGAGTTACCCTCAAATCCAATTAACTGGCAGCTACTTATCTGCCTTAGAACAAGAGGAAATGAAAGAAGAATTTGTACAAGGTGCAAAAGACCTTAATTTTATGAACTTCCCTATTATTGGAACAGTAACAACTCACGATTCCACCTCTTTCGCTCCCGATTCTGCTTCTACCGCAACTTCACTTGCAACAGGAAAGAAAACTCACAGTGGCGTTATATCCATGGACGAAACAAAACGAATCGCCTACCCAACAATTGCAGAACGCCTTAAAAAAGAAAAAGGCTATAAAATTGGGATTGTCTCTAGCGTCAACCTAAACCATGCAACGCCAGCAGCTTTCTATGCCCATCAGCCTAGCAGAAGCCATACCTATGAAATCGGAGAAGATCTTATTAACAGCAATTTTGATTATTTTGCAGGTGGTGGCCTTTTAAAAGCAGGGACGGGCGCTAAAAATTTATATTCCATGGCGGCCGCTAAAGGATATAAAGTAGAATTTGATCACGACAAAATGGAAGATACTGCAAATGGAAAGGGCAAAGTCATGCTTGTCGATAACGAAGATGCTATGCCATACGAGATTGACCGAGCAGACGATGCAACTTCCCTAGAAGATTATGTAGAAATGGGAATTGAACACCTCTACAACGATGGCAAAGATTCTAATGGCTTTTTCATGATGATTGAATCGGGAAAAATCGACTGGGCATGTCACGCTAACGATGCCGCTTCTAGTATTTTTGAAACCCTCGCCTTAGCAGACGCCATCGAAGAGGCCCTCGATTTTTACGAAGAACACCCCACAGAAACTCTTATCATAGTCACTGGCGACCACGAAACTGGCGGGCTTAGTATTGGCTTTGCGGGAACTAAATACGACACTTTTTTAACCCTCTTAGAAAATCAAGAGCTCTCTTACGAAGCATATGACCATCAATATGTAGAGGGCTACATCAAAAATAAGACTTCCTTCAATACAGCAATGAAAGATGTCCTAGACGTTTTTGGACTTGCTCTTCCCTTGCATGCAATCAAAGCAGAAGACAAAGACCTTATTCTTACTGCCTATGAAGTCCAACGCTTAAAAGAGGCCTATGCACGAACATTAAAAGGCAATGTAAACGAAGCTAATGCAAAAGACTATGTCGCCTATGGCGGATACACACCCTTTACAATCACCATAACACATATTCTAAACAATAAATCAGGAATCAACTTTTCATCATATTCACATACAGGACTCCCTGTTCCTGTATATGCGAAAGGAATAGGTGCCGAAAATTTTATAGGATATTATGACAATACCGACATCAATAAAAAACTAAATCAATTGCTAGGACTTTAACATTGAAAATAAAGCTAGAAAATTGGATTGGCAGAAAGTACCTAATCCCTACCCTTATCGCCCTCGCTATATCCGTTTTTTTAACCCTCATTCCAACTGGATTTGAGGGTTCTACTAATTATCAAGGATCCTATTCAACTATTGCCAAAGTTTTAACTGTCGACAATACTGGGGTGACAAGTGCAGGACTCATCTCCTTTGGCGAGCAAACTTGCCAACTAAAAATTTTAAAAGGAAAGCACAAAGGCGAAGTCGCCTCGGGCATCAACTTGCTCATGGGTTCCTTAGAGCAAGATAAACTCTTTGAAGTGGGCGAAACGGCTTTTGTTCGAATAAATGAAGACGATGCCACTCCTAAAAGCCAAATTACTTCTATTAGTATGATAGACCATTATCGCTCTGGAAAACTGATAATTTTATTGGGAAGCTTCTTCTTATTTGTCATCTTGTTTGCAGGAGCGACTGGATTTCGGGCAGTTATTTCTTTTGTACTAACCATCCTTATGGTCTGGAAAGTCATTATCCCCTTTTATCTTTTTGGACGAGACCCAATTTTAATTGCTGCCTTAGCAATTTCGCTTTTAACCCTCATGATTATAGCCCTTGTCTTTGGTTTTGACAGACGCTGCCTAGCCGCGGTGACGGGTTCGATAACAGGAATTATTCTCACAACACTCTTGGCTATTTGGGTCACCGCAGAGACTCAAATTCATGGTGCCGTTCTCCCCTATTCCGAGAGCTTACTCTACAGTGGATTTGACAACTTGAATTTAACAAAAATCTTTATGGCTACAATATTTATTGGCTCCTCTGGTGCAATGATGGATTTAGCCGTCGACATCACCGCCTCTATTTCCGAACTACTGGAAAAACGCCCCGATCTACCAATGAAAGAGACCATTTTCTCCGGCATGAAATTAGGACGCGCAGCTATGGGAACCATGACGACAACTCTCTTACTTGCCTATTCAGGCGGATTCATTGGTTTGTTGATGGTATTTATGGCTCAAGGCACACCTATCGAGAATATTGTTAATTTTAAATATGTGGCAGCAGAATTAGTGCACACCATTGTGGGCTCCTTTGGATTAGTGCTTGTCGCCCCCTTAACCGCAATCACCTCGGCTTTGTTTCTTGTGCCCAAAGCACATAAGCAAAAGGACTAATTCCCTTCAGGTTTTACGACTAACCCCATTCCTTCATTAAATCGTTGGTTATTTGGCAAATCCCCTTTCCCCACCCCTTTCTTCATTAGGGCCTTTAACTCGGGCAAATAACTTTCGTAAACACCTCGAGGAGTGCTTCCCTTCACATTACAAATAGAGGCGGCCATTCCAACCACTTCGCCCATCATTCCCGTTGTCCGCATTACACGAACCGTTCCAAGAGCCACATGGGTGACGCTAATATTTCTACCTGCCATAAATAAATTCTCGATATTACGAGAATAAAAGCATCTATAAGGAATTGGATATGGATAGATTGGCATATGTTTTGCAATTGATTTAAACTCATTCCCTGGAAAATTTTTAGTATTCTGAGGATCCGGATAATGCAAATCGATAGTCCAAGTTGTCGTTGCACTTGCATCATCGTATTCAATATGCTTTACAAGATCATTTTCTGTTAAAATATGATCCCCTAATAGACGTCTACTTTCGCGCTTT
>CAYJGX010000047.1:0-1251 GCA_964369795.1 uncultured Spirochaetaceae bacterium | reverse complement strand
CGCGCTTTTCGCTACCTCTCTCTTTATCATTTCACTGCGAAAAGCGGCCAAAGCCTCTTCTCCCTCTGGCGGAACAAAAGAAGAATCACTCGTTATAAAAATTGCGTCGCAGCGCCCATTAAATCCCGTTAAATCGACTAAAGAAAGTTTATGCTCTCCTGCCTCCAGCGAAAGGGTCCCCGCCTTCTGCCACTCCCATTTGTCTCCTGTATGCCCTACGCTATTTAGTCTGCTCTCGTTCACCTTTACCGAAAACTTTCCCGCTCCCTCTTTGTCTGTCCAGGGCGACGTCCAATTAAAAGTCCGCACCCAAATACTAAACGGCGCACTTTCCGTCACAGTAAAAGAAGTAGACGCCTCATCAACCACCTTCCCAAGCCCATGCGCCATTAAATACGGAGAGCCCATATTATCCATAAATTGTTGGTCGACAACCCAACCACCTTTTTCACTAAAGCTTTCCGCTTCTATCAAAAGATTCGTTGCACTTAACATTGCACCTAGACATACCAAAAAACAAACACATAAACTCTTTTTCATATCTTACTCCTATAACACTCAGCCCTCATCAAAAGCCCTTGCCTATCAACAGAATACTCTTTCTCCCTAAGAGCAAGCATCCCAAAAATAATGAGCGATAAAACAATATTAACTGACGATACATCTATTAAACCATAAAGTTCAAAAACAAGTAGCGCTAAAATCGAAAAATTTGAAAAGAGTGTTCTTTTTTGAAAATATAGACTATAGCGTTTATAATAGTAATAAGAAAAGGGAAGAATCGAAAAGATCCCTCCGCAAGCTAAAATTTGCAAGAAAGTATTATGAAACCAATAGGTATACCAAAACATATCAAAATGCTCTTTTGAAAAATATCCTATTCCAAACCATGGATATTCTTTCAAAGAATGGATCGCAATTTTATAAATTTCGATTCTACCCCAACTTTTGAAGCCATTTGTTGCAAAACTACCTAGTAATGTAGGATGCCGAAAAAGTAGAAATATAAAAATTCCAAAGAAGAATAAAAAAATAAGGCTAAAAAAAAGGAAAGGTTTCTTATAATGTGTTTTCACTAGAGAATATCCTAAAAAAGCAGGAAAAAGCCAAGCCACAACTAAAATATTTCCTCTGCTATAAGTAAAAAATAGACCGATATAAAGTATAACTATTAAAAGAAAATACTTCCAAGGATCTTTTCGATTAATTGCTCGAAAAAAGCAAAATGGAATTGCCATAGCAATAATGACA
>CAYJGX010000046.1:0-15933 GCA_964369795.1 uncultured Spirochaetaceae bacterium | reverse complement strand
GAATTATTTATTTCAAAAATTGGAAACTTGAACGCTATTATGAAATTAATTTTAGCCTCCATTTTAATACCGAAAAAGGCCCCTACTTTTGGTTTACCAATAATATCGATCAAATTATCATACCAGTCTCCGAAGCAAAAATTTCGCTAGCACTAAGACATAAATTCATTATGAGGCTTCTCTCCGATTGGAATCAAACAGATGAAGTTTTTAACAACCATGCAATCTTTTTGCATTCCTTAAAATCATATGGTGAAGAAATGGATCAAGAGACTCAGAAGTTTTTCATAGATCTTATTAACTTAAGGATTGCAAAAATTCTTGCACAATATCTAGAAGGCTCTGTCGTTTCGACGCAATTTGTATCCTCTCTTAGAAATTTAATGCTTCCAATCTATTTCGACGGAGAACATCACATACGCCCAACACTGCATACATTTTTTAAGGATTGTATTTATGACCTAGTCAAAAAAGTGTCTAATAATGTAAATATCAAAATGAATGCAACGAATGCCATTGACTTGCTTGAATTAATCTACACGGTAAAGCTAAAGTGTGATTTATCCATCCCAGAAGGGCAAGCTTTTACACTTTACCAAAAAATAAAGGCCAATGAACTCGAGTTCAAACTGACATCAAAAGAAAAAGAGCTTATTATGAAATTAATAAACTATTTAAACATAGAAACAGGTTAGATTAAAATCCAAAAATGTTTTTCTTTTTCATTTTATCTGCCGATTTCATTTTTTGGGTATGCATATCTGTTTTTTCTTTACGCCTGCTATCATTTTCCATTTTAGCAGACCAAACCTCAATTTTTTTCTTGATGTCGTCACAGCTATCCCCTTCGCCTAAAACATTGTAAATCCGTTTAAGCGCATTTAAATAGCTAATAGCAGCTTGCATGTCATCTAATTGCTGTGAAGTTAATTCATATTTTTCTCTGTAGGAAGTTGCCGTTGTCATAAAGAGTTGCTTCACTTTTGCCACTAAGAGAAATCTTTCTTGATACCCAGGCGAACGCGGATCCATTTCGGCAACATATTTCTTTAGATCAATAAAATTCTTTAATATAGCCGCATAGCGGCCTCGAATTTCGACATAACTCCACTTCCACTTCGAATTATCCCCTAAAGAGTCAATTAGAAGATTGACAGAAAATCCTAGCTTATTCATTAATTTAAGACGCTCCGCATCTGTATAACTTGTAATGAGTTTAAGATTTGGTTCATATTCGCTATAAGGGACATCTACATATGGAGTAACAACTTCTTCTAGTGTAATAAAAATTTTATATATCGTTTTGCGTGCATCGTTTAAAATAGTTTCATTTTTAATATTGATGAGTTCTTTCGACATATCATTTAATAAAATTTGATGGGAAAAGATTGATAAATTAATTTGTGCTATCGCAATTTTGTTGAGAGCTAGCTCATCTGGCTCTAACGTATGCAACTTTTCGGTAATGATAGACTCCTGATTTTGAAAAACCATAATTTTATCTTTAATTTCTTGTTGCTTTTTATTAAACAAACTTGTTATCTGGCTTGATTTCATAGTTACCCTCTCATTTATTTTCGACAAAAATGTATAAATACTTTATCTATTTGAATCATATAGCATCTGCTTAGCATGTTCAAGTGAAATAGAAGTGACGGAATCACCCGATAGCATCCGTGCAATTTCACGAATCCTCTCTTCTCCTTCTAAACGAATAATTTCTGTTCTAGTAACGCCATCGGTTGTAGACTTTACAATTTGATAATGGGCAGATGCTTTTGCCGCAATTGATGCTAGATGCGTGATACAAAGGATTTGCTTAATTTTTCCTAGTTGTGCAATATAATCTCCAACAGACAATGCAACCGCTCCCCCAATCCCCGTATCAATTTCATCAAATACTAGCGTAGAAATTGGGTCTTTGTCTGCAAATACCGATTTAATTGATAGCATAACACGTGATAGCTCCCCGCCAGAGGCAATAGATCTTAATTCCTTTAGCGGCTCGCCTGCATTTGCAGAAAATTCAAATTTAATTAAATCAATGCCATAAGGACCGCATCCTGGACCTCCCCCTTCTAAAGTGCGAACTGAAACAGAAATGATAAATTGTGCATTTTTCATTCCTAGTTCGAATAAATTTTTAGAGATCTGCACTTCAAGAATTTTCGCCTGCTCTTTTCTTATACCAGAGACTTTTAATGCAAGATCACGAATTTTGGCTTCTAATTGTGCTATTTCTTTATCTAATTCATCTAAGGAAAGAGAAGAATTTTGGAGTTTATCCAATTTCATTTTTGATTCATTTAAAAATTCGTGCGTTTTAGTTATGCTCCCGCCATATTTCTTAGTTATTCGATGGATGGATGCGATTCTTGATTGCAGTGCATCTATTGTTGATGGTGAGAAGTCTATTGAATGTTGGAGCGATGAAATAGAATTTGAAATATCTTCTATTTCAAAAAATGCAGACTGGAAACGATCAAGAAGTTCCGCTTGAGAATTATCGATGGAAACAATTTGTTGCAGTGCGGAAACACCTTCTCGTAAATTAGCAATGGCTGCATTCTGCGAGACAGCAACTGCACTTGAAAACCGTTCCACATGTGAAAACAATTTTTCGGCTTGACTAGCAACCTTAAATTCGGCTTCAAGTTTTTCATCCTCGTTTTCTTTGAGCTTTGCCTCTTCAATTTCATTGATAGCAAATTGCAAGTAATCTATTTCCCGTTCTCGTTCGCCATGTGATTTTAACAAAGAAGACTTTTCATCTTTTAATTTTGTGAGTGAATAATAGAGCTCGGAAAGAGTTGCCACCTCTGAATCTAAATTTGAATAGTGATCTAGTAGTTTACGATGATTATCTGCTCGAAGCAACGATTGATGGGCATGTTGACTGTGCATATCGACTAGGAGATCGGTGAAGTCGCTTAAGTCTTGCTGAGTCACTGGAGTAGATCCTATATAAATAGCTCCCCTCCCTTGGCGGCGCAGTGTCCTTCTTAAGATTAAATAATTATCACTAATTTCGATAGCCCGTTCTGATAACCATGCCTTAGCTTCACTATGATTTTCTAGTAGAAAAGTTGCACTAACCATCGCTTCATCTTTTCCATTTCGGATTAAATCTGCATCTGCTTTATTGCCAAGCAATAAGCCTAAGGCTCCAACTAGAATCGATTTACCCGCACCCGTTTCACCTGTTAAGATATTAAACCCCGAGGTAAAGTCAATCGATATGTCTTCGATTAAAGCAATATTTTTTACAGTTAAATTTTCAATCATCTATACCACCTGCCCAATGTAACTTCTCCTTTGCCGTCTGAAAGAAATTTATATCAGGATTTTGAATAATACGACATTTATTATCCGCTTTTTTAATTTCAATTTTATCTCCTTTTTCTAATGGAAATACAATTTGTCCATCGAGGGTCAGGTTTGCTTCATGTCGATTCTTGTATTCTATTTCTAATAAAATCGTACTATTAGAATCTGTGACAACAGGCAAAACTCCCAATGTAAACGGGGAAATCGGATTAATCACAAAAGCTTCCATTTCTGGTGTCATAACTGGCCCCCCCGCTGCTCGGCTGTGAGCCGTCGAACCTGTAGGCGTCGCCACAATGACTCCGTCAGCCCGAAATCGATATAAAACATGGGTATCCACCAAGACCCCAAGATCGATGAGCCTAGAAATCCCCCCAGAACTGACCACCGCTTCATTTAATCCAACTTGGCTAAACACAGTCTCGTTGTTCCGATAGACGATAGCTTCAAGCATTAGTCGAGTCGAGAATACCGCTTGCCCATTGACAAATAGGTCAAAAAAAGTCCTCCAATTTTCTCTAGATGATCCCGTCACAAATCCTAAACGCCCACCGTTGATAGCTAAAATTGGCATATTAGGAAAGTCTCTAGCAACACCGAGGACCGTTCCATCACCCCCTATACTAATAACCAAAAAAAGAGTTTTTGCCTGTATTTTTTCTACTTTTTTTTCAGAATGAGAAGAAAAAGAGATAATTTCATATCCTAATGATGAAATTTCCTCTTTAATTTGAAGCATTAGGTCATGGGCATCACTATTATAGTGATTGTAAACAATTGCTACCGTTCTTTCATTCATAAAAACTCCACTTATATTAGGGCATAGAGAGCAGTACTTTTGAGACGAGTTGGGCGTTTTCACTTCCTAACATCTCATGCAAAGGAAATAGCAATGTGCGTAATTTTAATGAAAGTGCATTTGGATAGTCGGGGCAGCCCTCTGGCAACCGGTCTAAAATGACAGAATTAAAAGCCAAAACAGTTTCAATTTTCTTTTTATTTGCATACTGGATGACTTGCTCCATTCCCGCATCGATAACAACAGGAAAAGAATGTAAAAACGACTCTAAACCGCCATTATAAGAGAGGCTTTTATGTCCGCCCCTTTGCAGCTGAGCCATAAACAATGTAAAATAATTGAATCTCTTTTCTAATCGATTTGCTAAAGTATTCGTTTGAACTAAAGCAAGTGCCGCATTCATATCTGGCAAAAGGATTCCATTATTTAACAATTGAGTCGTCTTATAAAGTTTTTTATAATAATCCTTTGTTCGGGCAAGTACAATGGCCCCCCCGCCAGCAGTAATTAAGTGATTGTCTTCGAGTGCAACAAACAAATAGGTACCAAGTGTACCCGCACTATTAGAGCCAGCCACTGTACCAATTGAAAGTGAAATATCCTCGATTATCGGAAGTTTTAATTCGTTAAAAAATTCAAAATCTGGAAAATTACCAATTGGGTAATCGAGCAGTAGCGCATGGCAACTACTTTTATTTTCTTCGATTTTTTCTAATTGCATCGTACCAGTGGTAATATCCACATCGATTATAACCGGCTCAAACCCAAGAAATTGTATAGCATCATAATAATAAGCTGGAGCTAATGCAGAAATAATAATACGAGGCTTCTCATACTCTAAAGTTTCCACATTTTGGATGGGTTCGGGAAAAAGCGTTTTAAGGGTAATTTCCAAAGCTCGTTGTGGTTCCCTAAAACATAACCCACCTGCATTTGGTAAATGGATAGAAATTTTTTCTAATAAATTTTTATTTATTTGACCAGGCCCTATATGCTCGGACACGAGACAAGTGAGAACTGCATCCATTTCTTTTCTACGGATTGCAGGATTATAGACTTGAATAGACATTTTTAAACTCCAATATTTTTTAGCTGGTTCATTTCTGCAGGATTAAAAATTCGTGTAACATCAAGCAATACAAGATATAAATCGTCATGATTATATATACCTTGTATATATTCCCTGTTTATACCCCCCAATGACTGAGGGGCAGGTTGGATTTTAGTTGGGTCAAGCGAAACAACACGCGAGACATCATCGATAACCAATCCAATTTTATTTTTGTCTAATTGAATAATCATCATCGCATCGAACCAAAGATCTTCTTCGTCTTTTATAATATCTGGAATATCAAATCTTTTATGTAAATTAATAACTGGAATTATTTCACCACGAAGATTAAAAATTCCTTGAATAAATGCAGGCGAATTTGGAATTTCTCGAATTCCCTCGGCACGCACAATTGAGTTGACCTTCATGATGTCTACACCATATTTTTCATTCCCCAATGCAAACGTTACCAATTGTAAATTATCAACAGCCATTTCTTACCTCTTTAATATATAATAAAACAGATTGAAGATTTTTTCAATCAAAATATTGATATTATTTGCTCATCGTATGCAGGTTCCATTCCTTTTGGACATTTTTTGCTAAATTCTTCATGCTTCATAGCATGACAGATGTGTGTAAAATAAACTTTTTTTGCCCCTATTTTTGTTGCAATGTCAATGGCCTCCGATAAACTTAAATGTGTTGGATGCTCTTTCTCACGCAAAGCATTAATCACAAGAGTATCGACTCCTTTTAATAAAGAAAAAGATTCCTCTGGGATTGTTTTTACATCCGTCAAGTAGGCAAAATTTTGAATTCTAAAACCTATGATGGGCAATTGTCCATGCATTACAGGAATCGGGATAATTTTATATCCAAAAAAATCGATAGGCTCATTGCTAATTTCATGTAAATCGACCTTGGCAATTCCACCCCCCTTTTGCAAAGGAGGTTCAAAAAAATAACTAAACCTATTTTTTATTTCCTCTGATGTCTTTTGATTTGCATATATTTTTTTAGGGGTTAAATAAGATATGGGTCTAAGATCCGCAATTCCAAATAGGTGATCAGAATGATGATGAGTATAAAAAATTGCATCAAGTTCAATCTTTTCGATGATATTTTGATGGACTAATCTTAGCATTTGCTGTCTAAAATCTAGCGAGGTATCTATTAGGAGTTGTTTTACTCCTAATAGCGTCGGCAATAGAATCAATACAGAACTGCGAAGTCGATAGTCTTTTTTATTTGAGCTTTGACAAACACAACATTCACAACCCATTTGTGGGACTCCATCAGAAGTCCCTGTTCCTAAAAAAATAAGTTTAGCTTCTTGCACAAAACTATTTATTAAGGCTTAAAAGATCAAACTCACTAATAACAGTTCCAGATGAGGTAATAACCTTCTCTGGCTCTCTATTTTTAGCAATCCATTCATACATATATTTACAGGTTTCATATCCGTGAACATCTGAAGGAAGTTTAATAGTCCCTCTAAATCCTTTTTGCTCTTTGATTTTATCGATAGCATTTTGCCCCCCATTAATTCCATAAGCAAAAATATTTTCTGGGGAAATTCCATATTCATTTAGGAAATCGACTGCGGCAATGGTGCAGTCATCATTAAAACTAAATACTACCCAATCTTGAAAATTAGGATTATCATTTTTAATTTTATCAAAATTATGTATCAGTGCAGATCTAATTCCAACAGGATCATGGGTACCAGGATCTACAGTAATAAATTTAGTATGATCAAATCCTAAAACTTCTTCTAATACTAACGCAGCCCCATCAACACGATTAAATAAATCCATGTTTTCTTTGTTCGCTAAAAGCAGTACACCCAAATTTTCTTCCTGGACCCTTTCTTCAACAAGATGCTGTGCGATAGAAATTCCTACTAGACGTCCAGTCTTATATGCATCAATTCCCAAAAAAGGAATTGTTTGATTTAAAATAATTTCACCCGTTTCAGGATCAATCGATTTAAGTCTGTCGTCGACAGTCATCATTTTAATGCCGTTGTCGTTACAATATTGAATAATAGGATCTGCTGTATAGACATTTGGCAAGCAAAAAATGACTCCCTTGGCTCCATTGGCATGGGCATCTTTGACATCTTCTAAAGCCAATTCATTTGTATAGTTAGTCACCCCTTCCCCTTCCCCTTCCTTAGGATATACCAGCAAGTCAAACCCATAGTCATCTGCCGCTGTTTGAGCCCATAAGAGCTCGTCGATAAACCAAGAGTCATTAGGATCCTTTACAAGAAAAGCGATTTTAACTTTCATGCTACATCCTGAAAGAAAAACTAAAAGGAAAATTGAAACTAGTATTATTGATATTTTTTTTATCATCACTCACACTCCCTAAAAAAAGCTGTTTCGTTATTATATAACGAAACAGCTCATTTGGCAATCATTTTTCTGCCATAGATTAACCAAAAATCATTTTAACCATATCTGTATTCCAAAAAATGACATATAAAGCTACGAGAACAAGCATAACTGCATATGCGATAATATTGAACACTGAATCTGTCTTGAAGAAGTTTGAATCCACTGCAATTCCCTTAGGATCATCTGCATTTTTATTTTGGATATAGCTAACTAGAACAACGATTCCCATTGTAATAAGAGTGGTAATTCCCATTTGATGCATAAATGGAAGTGAAAGTGCTTTTAACGCCTCTGCACCTGTAAGCGATGGTAATTTTAGTAAAACAGCAACAGGTATTGAACTTAGTACCCCAATAATAGCACCTTTTGTTGTTGCTTTTTTGTAGAAAAGCCCTAACAAGAAAATTGCTAGAATACCTGGAGAAACTAATCCCGTATATTCTTGAATAACTTGGAAGACCTGTCCTGCATTTTGCATTACAAACGAAATAGGAATAGCAATTACAAGAGATACAGCTGCGACAATTCGGCCTACATTGACTAAACTTACTGGTTTTTTAAGTTTTGGTTCGATGTATGGCTTGTAAATATCCATAGTAAAAATGGTTGCAGTTGAATTTAACATAGAAGCCAACGAAGATACGATTGCTGCAATTAAGGCAGCAAAGGCAACCCCTTTAACACCGGTTGGTAATAAATTGATAAGTGTTGGATAGGCTGCATCGGATTTAATTTGTCCTGCTTTATCGCCTTCTGCAATAAAACCTAATTCTGAAGAAGAAATAAGTCCTTCTTTAACCATGTAGTAACAAGCGATACCAGGAATAACAACGATAAATGGAATAATAATTTTAATTATCGCTGCAAAAGCAATCCCCTTTTGAGCTTCTTTTAATGATTTCGCAGCAAAAGTTCGTTGAATGATATATTGATTAAATCCCCAGTAGTATAAGTTTGCAACAAACATACCACCAATTAAGACACCAATACCTGGCAAATTAGAGAATTCGGGATTTTCCCGTGAAAGAATCATTTCAAAGTGTTCTGGAACAGCGGTAACGAGTTCTTTTGCCCCAGCAACGACAGTGTTCTCTACGGTTACTGCTTTTAATGCAATAATCGTTGTGATAACACCCCCCGCAATAAGAACGACGACTTGAATAACGTCGGTCCAAGCGACAGCAGATAAGCCACCCCATAGTGAATAGGCAGTTGCAAAAAGAGCTAAAATAAGCAATCCGTAAATTAGTTCTAATCCAGCAATATTTTTCATTGCAAGTGCACCTAAATACATGACAGTTGCAAGGTTAACAAATACGTATAACCCTAACCAAAATACAGCTAGAATCGTTTTTAATGTTGTATTATATCGTTTTTCTACAAATTCAGGAATAGTATAAATCTTTTTGTTGATAAAGACGGGTAGGAAAAATTTACCGACAATAATAAGAGTAATAGCTGCCATCCATTCATAAGAAGCAATTCCTAACCCAATTACAAATCCAGAACCTGATTGACCTACAAACTGTTCTGCAGAAATATTTGCCGCAATAAGTGAAGATCCAATTGCCCACCAAGGCAAACTTTTACCTGCCAAAAAATAATCGTCTTCGTTACGAACTTCGCCTTTTTTCTTTCTTGAGGCAAAAAGCCCTATACAGACAATAGCTAGACAATAAAAAATTGTAATAAGAACATCTATTACTTCTAGCTTTTCATCGATTTTAATGGGTTCTCGACCAACTAATTCTTTAACACCAGTAACATTATAGACTGTTGTTTTTTCGGTAACCGAATTTTTTTTAGTCCCAGATTCATCGACAATTTCTTTCGTTGTAGTTTCCACTTCTATAATTTGTGTCCCGTTGTCGTTAACAATCATTTTAGGTGATGAGCTTTGCTCTGTCAACTCTTTAGTGGTGGTTGTTTCTGTGGTACTAATCACATCTCGTTTGATTGTAGTTGGTTCCCACTCTTTTGTTGCCTTTGGCATGTAGATTGAACCAAATGCAAATACTATAAGAAGTGCTGCAATAGTTACATAGACCAATTTCTTCTTCATTCTAAATACTCCTTTAAGATGACTACATGTCTCTTTTATTAACAATAACACCAAAATTCTACCACGTCAATCAATTTTTTAGTAAAAAATAAATAAGATAAAAAAAGTTAATTTTCACTATTTTGGGGAGATTTCTTGTATACAAATTTTGTTTACTTTTTTAATATTTTATTTTTTTTGTCGATTTTTTTTAGGCAAAAATAACTTTTAGGACGATAATAAGCATAAAATATAACAGAGGTACAAAATGGAAATAGAAATTAACAAAGTTTACTCAATGTTTTGTGAGGGTAATATTTCATATGAAAAATTGAAAAAAGAAACAGCACTTTTTGCCTACGAAAAAATAAAAGGCTTTCCTCAGTTTAATGAAGATGATGCACACAATTTGTTTTTAAGTTTCTATGATAAACTTGATGGCTTTATAAATCGATTCCAAAAAGAAAAAAGCAGTTATCAAAGTTTCCTAACTATGACACTCAAATATTTAGGATTAAATTATAAGCGCAAAGAATTTAAGCATTTAGTTAGAGAAATAGCTGTAACTAAATATCATATAGAGGAATCACAAAAAGAAAACAATATTGTATGCGCCCCATGCAACCACCAAATCTACACCGCAAATAGCAAAAACGAAGTAGAAGATAGAATCACATACGAAGATGACTTAAAAATTTTACGAAATAAAATAGAAAAAATCTGCGCCACTTCCGAAAAATATGAACGGCTACAAAAACATGCACTACTCACGCTACTCAAAGAATCGCCTCATTTAACAGCCTCTCAAATTCATTGCGCATGCAAAAGCTACAAACTCGATGAGAGGATGCTAAATCATTTTATAACTGAGATTGCAATCATCTGCGAAAAGAAAATTCAACGATTTAACTATTATCAAGAATTACTCAATGATTATTTTACAGAATCGAAGATCCTACATGAACGTTCTAAGCTAACAGAGGATCCATTTCAAAGAGATACTTTAATAGAACAAGAGAATAAGTTAAAATTACAAATAAGCAAAATCAATCTTAAACTACAAAAAATTAAAACACGCCCTAGCAATCGCACCCTATCAAAAATCACTGCCATCCCTAAAGGAACCATCGATTTAGTTTTTATCACTTCTGCTAAATGGAAGGTTTGAAAATTTATTGTTTATATAGTATAATAAATAATGAAAATCTTATTAGCAACTAGTAACCTACACAAAAAAGAAGAACTTTCTTCTATAATAACAGACCATCAACTTTTGCTCCCCCAAGAAATAGGAATTGATTTTGATCACAAAGAAATTGGTACCACTTATTTTGCAAATGCATATGACAAAGCCCACGCACTCTTTCAATTGGTACAAATGCCTATCCTAGCAGATGATTCTGGTTTATCCGTAGAAGCTCTAAACGGGGCTCCTGGCATTTATTCGGCTCGATTTGGTCAGGTGGATGAAACTTTACTAAGCGATAGTGCAAAATCAGAACTTTTGTTAGAAACTCTTAAAGATGAAAAAAACAGAAAAGCCTATTTTATTTCCAATATCGTTTTTTTCTTCTCTCCTTATCGGTTTTATAGTGTCCAAGAAACCCTAGACGGGGAAATATACCACAAACTAGAAGGCGAAAATGGATTTGGTTATGACCCTATTTTTTGGTTGCCTTCGCACAATAAAACTGTAGCACAATTAGAATCATCAGAAAAAAATAAACTTTCTCACCGAGGCAAGGCTGCAAGAAAAATTATAAAATTAATTTAATTTAAATAAAATTATACTTTTTTAGGCTTGATAGTTTCCTAAAGCTATATTACAATGTGTATATAGAGGAAACAATGAAAATTATCACAACTCAATTAAAGCACAAAAAAAGTTTAGTAGCAAATGTTTACTTAAATATTCTTATTTTTTTTATTGGCCGAGCTCTACAAGCTGCCTATAAAGTAGTCCCAACAATAAAAGCGGAATTTGATGCATTAGAAAGCGATTTTAGCCTTCGGCTCAAGATTGCCGATACAGGCGCATCTTTTTTAGTTAAAAAAATTTCCAAAAAAAACGGTAAAATAAAACTCATTAATTATGGATCATCTAACAAATATTTAACCGAGAAAGCAACTCTAACTCTTCAACTTAGAAGCATCGATGCGGCAATTCAAATATTCACCTTCCAAGAAAGCACATACGAAGGAGAGGGAAATTCTCGCTTTTCGCTAGATGGCTCTTTTACTCACGCGGCTATTTTCTTACGAATTTTAGATCAATTAGAAATCTTGTTACTACCTAAATTCATTGCAAAAAGAGCGGTAAAACGCTACGAATCACCAAAACATAAACATTGGTTACGCACTAAACTTTATATCGCAACCATTCTAGGGTTATAAATTAGGAGAAAAAAAATGTCAAATCAATATGAATATCCAATGAAAATCTACTCAGGGAAGAAAGCTGCCTCAAATATTTCTCATGAACTAATAGCAAATAGCTCTTCATCGCCTATTTTATTAGTAGAAGAAAAAAAATATTCTAAAAGTAAAATACTATCGTTATTTAATAAAACAAATATTTCCCTTCTTGCAATTGTCGAAATAAATACTTTAGATACAGATCCTTTTGCCCAACAAAGTCTTGCTGATATTATTCAAGCTTTTGAAGCAGACAGTCTTATCATCTACGGTGATACAGTACTATATACATTGGCACTAGAAACATTACTTGCAAACGAAGAGCAGCTCTCTCAAGCCGTGCAGCTATGTTGGATTCCAAAAGCAATTGTTAACTTCGAATCGACCCTCAAAATCATCAATTTAACTAAAAAAATAACTCGGTCTTCGATGCTAGTAAACAGAACCCTCTTTATCGATGAGCAATTTTTAAAGTTCAATCTTGATCAATACAAAATATTATTGTATTTAACATACAATTTAACCACTACATTATTAAGAACAGAAAATCTCAATCCAATCTCCTCCTCATTTGCCCAAACCGCTCTACTGAGTGCACTACAAAGCATAAAAGAGAAAAAAGCCGTTAAAGGAGTTCGCGCGTTTGAAGGTTATTTTTTAGCCTATTCTGCCATTATTTCTAGTATGCTCTTTATTGAACTTATAAACGATTTTGACAACAAGATTTCATTAGAACGCCTTGAAGAAATGCTCACTGAACAAGCTCTTCACTTCAAAAGCAATCTAAATAGAGATAAATGGTTCCAATTTTCTTCTCATTATGAGTTCTTCTCTTGCGTAAAAACAATGATTGGTCACGATGCACTAGAGCAAATTCCAAATGAGCTGACAATACAAAATGCTTCTCGCCCGATGATTCTAGCGACCCCCTCTATAGTAAAACGAAATTATCTTGAACTTTTTACAAAAAGCTTTCCCTCCTCGATAGAGGTTGGAGTTATAGAGACCGATGTGCCACAAGATTCCGATTTTAAGCGGGTTATTGAACTTGCAAAGTCCTATCGAGCGAATAAGTGCGACTCATTAATCGTTGTTGGGGGTGGTTCATATCTCGATACAGCAAAAGGGGTGAATATACTCGTTAGCGAAAAGACAGACGATTTAGCTAAATATAGCGGTAGTTATCCATTCACAAAAAAAATGAATCCTCTCATCGCTGTCCCGACAACATCAGGAACCGGTAGCGAAGTGACGGTTATCTCTGTAATCGCCGACAATGAAAAAAATCAGAAACATGTTTTTTTATCTCCTGTATTATTACCCGATGTCGCAATCCTAGATCCCCGAATGACAGAAAGTTTGCCTCAGAGCTTAACGGCATCAACTGCAATGGACGCTCTTACCCATGCCATAGAATCTTATTATGGATTTGGTAGCAACCCTATTTCGGCTTCACTAGCACGCGATGCAATCAAAAAAATCTTTAATAATATAGAAGAAGCTGTAATAAATCCATCCAACCTAGATGCACGGCTAGAACTTGCCATCGCGTCAAATATGGCGGGCATTGCTTTTTCTAATTCGATGGTTAGCATGATCCATTCTTTTGGGCATGCGATAGGAGCAATAACACATATTCCGCATGGGAATTGTATGGGAATTCTGCTACCTTATGGGCTAGAATACAATTTACATCGAGTTTCTGCGAAAATCGCTGATCTCCACTATGCAACTTGCCCAAATTCTTCCATAAAAGATGAGCAAGAAGCCGCATTGACCTTTATTTCGGAAATTCGCCAACTCAATGAACGGCTTCATCTAGCCACAAACGGAAATTACCCTCGTAAACTCTGTGAAGTATTAGACAAAAACGGCAAAACACTAATGCAAAAAGAACAAATCCCAGAAATTGCCTATGCAGCACTAAACGACGGTTCAATTATTTATAACAGAGAAATTGTCTCCATCTCCGAAGCTAAAGAGATTTTAGCCGCGGCATGGGATGGAGTTCCTCTTGATCGCAAGAAAATAAAAAAAGGGCATCAACGATAATTATTTAAGTAATTCTTCTAAATCGGAAATTAAATAATTTGGCTTTGGAGAATTCTCATAATGGAAGCCCTTCCCCTCCCAGTCGGTATAGATTGTCTCTAGCCCGGCTGCAGCACCCGCTTGAATATCAAAAACGGCATCGCCAATATAGACAGTATTTTCTTTTGTTGCGCCCTCGCCCATAAGCTCCATGGCCTTATAAATAGGTTCTGGGTAGGGCTTATGTTTTGTTGTTTCTGCCGGGGTGACTAGAAATTCAAAATATTGATAGATATCAAATTTTTCTAAATAGTCAGATGACGATGGGCGTAAACGGGAAGTGACAATGCCAAGCCGTTTTCCACGACGTGCAAGCTCTTTTATCGTTTCAATAGCGCCCTTACATGGAATAACGTAATCGTGATAAATTTCTCGTTGGTGAGTTCGATGGTGGTCGACTAGAATATTAAACTTTTCCTCGGTAAGCGGGCCCGTATATTTTTCAAGTTGTTCCCTATATGGAAGCCCAATATATTGAAATACATCTTCTTTTGTGAGCGATCTACCATAATACTTTTGCATAAGAGCATTGAAACAGACATAAATCATCTCTTTTGTATCGACAATCGTGCCATCAAGATCAAAAAGATAAAAATCCCATTCTTTCATATTTATTCCTCGTTTGTTGATGTGGTTGTTGATGGTTGACGTTCTTCATACTTTGCTAGCCGATGTTCGATGTCTGATAGTTTTTTTGATAGGCTATCGATCGTTTTTGCAAGTCTCGATTTTTCGGCTTTTAGACGGTCTTCTATAGAAAGTGACTTCGCTGCCTGGTTTGGCTCTTTTGCAAAGGCAACTTTAATTTGATCGGGAGAATGACCCTCTTTTATCGCCTCGATTGCGGCGTTACGTTTTTCTCCCCTTGGAATCGATGCAATTGTTCTCATGTTTTCAAAACCGATACTTGGGTCGATGTCGGCAACCGATACTTGGATTACATTTTTAGCAAAATTCCGACCTAAGCCAAGAACTCGGTCGGCGTAGTCGGCAAAGCTAATACTGCGCAACCTACAGATATTCTGGGCTTGAACGAGTTTTTCACCAAAGGATTTCATTAGTTCGCCATTTTGTCTTAGGAAGTTTTCTTTAATCTCTTTTGTTAATTTATTGAGTTCTTCATCAATTTCTAGCGGATTCTGATAAATCCCTAAGGTTTCCGCTTTTTGCAATAAAGTATGGAAAATGTTCCAAAATTCTTTGGTGTGACAGCGATTTGAAGTGGGTGCATTTGAAGAGGTGACATGGAGATGATGTGCATATTCATGGATTGCAGTATAGATAATTTGATTATCTGTATTCATATTCTTATTGTGAATATATATTTTTCGTTCGTCTGGGCGATAAAAACCATCAACTTTTTTACTAGATTTACCAGTAAAAATGAGATCGAAGTGTTCAATGGGTTCTTCTATTCGTATGAGTTGTTCTTTAACAAAATCTTGATTCATAATCAAATGGTATCAAAGGAAAACGAACTTTTCAATACAAATTGCAAATAAAAGAATTTTTAAATCTGCCTTGACAAAATTCCATCAATTTGATAGTTTATTATAACGAAAACAAGTTCGGGCGATTAGCTCAGCTGGGAGAGCGTCTGCCTTACAAGCAGAATGTCGGCGGTTCGATCCCGTCATCGCCCATAGAACCGACTTGAAATGCTTCTAGGCAAGATTTTATTAGGTTCGCAGTTGCTTCCACTTGGAAGAACTTTTTTCGGGCGATTAGCTCAGCTGGGAGAGCGTCTGCCTTACAAGCAGAATGTCGGCGGTTCGATCCCGTCATCGCCCAAATAAATTCAAAC
>CAYJGX010000045.1:0-16089 GCA_964369795.1 uncultured Spirochaetaceae bacterium | reverse complement strand
ATAGCGGTTTTAACTTCGCTTTTAGCAATTCGGTTTGCAGCTCGTTTTTTTGCATTTTGTCGGATTCGCTTTTCAGCGGATTTATTATTTGCCAATTTTTTTCTCCTATTCTAGAAAGATTATTTAAAATCTTTTGGTTTTCTTTCTTGTCGGCTGCATTTTTCGCATACAGCTACATTCTTCATTTTTCCGCTAGCAAAAACGGATCTCATTTTTACTTCTCCACCACATGGGCATTCAAATCTTTGAACAGCTGACCCAACCCGTGAGTTCTTACTTACTTGTGCCATGATATATCTCCTAATAAATTATATACGATAACTTCTATACATTACAAGAAAATAAACTTTTTGTAAAGAGTTATTTCTCGTTCGTATTTACTTTTATCAAATTTTAGAATAACTTTCAAGATATGAAGGAACTAAAATTAGAAGAACTTTTAGCTAAGGCAGCCTTAATACGAAAATCTCTTTTTCAAAACAAGATGGACTTTTGCGCTATTGCCAATGTTAAATCGGGGGCCTGCAGTGAGAACTGCTCTTTTTGTGCACAGTCGGCTCATCACAAAACATGCGCGGAAATCTATCCCCTTTTATCCGAAAAAGAGATCCTAGAAAAGGCTTTTCAGGCTAAAGAGGCAGGTACACATCGTTTTTCTTTTGTTTCTAGCGGCCGTGCTCTCTCGGACAAAATGCTAGAGCGCCTCCTCCCCATTTACGAAAAGGTTGCCAAAGAGACTCACCTAGCCCTTTGTGCCTCCCATGGTTTTATCACAACGAAACAGGCAAAACAGCTTCGCGACGCCGGGGTCACTCGCTATCATCATAATTTAGAGTCGGGCCGCCGCTTTTATCCGAATATTTGCACGACCCACGATTATCAAGAACGCATCGATACTTTATATGCGGCGCGTGAGGGGGGACTTTCCCTTTGTTCGGGGGGCATTTGGGGGTTAGGCGAAAGCCTAGACGACCGAATTGAAATGGCTACCGACTTAGCAAAAATTGGTGTCGACTCGGTGCCTATCAATCTTCTCTCCCCCATTCCTGGCACTCCTTTAGAAAAGGCAAAGCCTCTTAGCCGTGAAGAACTTTTGCGAAGTTTTGCAATTTATCGAATCATTTTACCCACCCAAGCCATTCGCCTTGCGGGAGGCAGGGGCAACTTGTCAAGTGAGGATCAACTTTCTGTTTTACAAAATGTTGTCGACTCCCTCATGATAGGCAATTATTTAACGACCTCGGGAATCGATAGCGAAAGCGACAAAGATTTACTAGAAAAAATGGGCTTTGAACCTGCTTTTTTCGGATAGTTTTTTTCTTTTGGGCGACTTAGGCTAGCAAGCTAGCCCAATCCCGCTAGTCGGCACTTTGGTTCTTTTAACCTACGGTTAAAAGGAACAAGCTTCGCTTTGCCTTCTATCGGTGTCGCATTTGACTGCTAATAATGCAAGGAACTATCTTTTCCATTTTCGCGACGCCAATCAAACTCGGCTTTACGCTCTGGCGAAAGCTGCGCTTTCGCCTTCCACGCTTCGCTCCCATAAACTCCCGCCTTTTGCCAATCAAAAGGCTCAAAGCCCAGTGCAAAAACGGGAGAATTCTCTTTTAGCTCAAAATTGCCATTCTTTGCATCGATAAATTCGGGATTCGCCACTATCGAATTTTTATCCTTTTTCCACTGCCAAACAGGAAAACTCTTCTTTAAAAATTTCGGTTTGCTCGTCCTAAAATCCCAGTAGCAATTATCATCCATATCAATTTTTGCCCGATCCCAAGCGCCTTGCAACAAATGCCCCGTGTCTCCAATGACAATATTTTTTGTAAACGAATAAGACAAGTGAGGCTCCACCCGTGAATGTTGCAACTGCCAGTTACCCCCAAAGGCAAAAATATTATTTTCGATTACATTTTCACGCCCATAATGCTGATGAAAGCCTCCACTTTTGCAATTATAGACCAAATTGCGGTCCATTTGAATTCCAGTGCTTCCCTCGTCTGTGTACAAGCCCCATCCGCCATAACCATAGGAATAGACATCGTGAATCACATTGTGATGCACCCGAGTCCCTGGCGAAATTCCAAGCGTATAAACGGCTCCCATGTCCGATAGTTCTGCCCACCCAATATGATGAATATGATTATAAGCAATTTCATTGTTATAGGCGGGACTCTCTGCATAACCCCACGTCCAACCCACCGATATACCCGAATAGAAGAGGTCAAAAATCTCGTTATGAAGCACCTTGTTGTTGTAGGCATGCAAAATAGCAACCCCAACGCCACAAGGAAAGACGCGACCCGCCTGAGTGATAATATTATTTTCGATATGAATATCATGAACCACCTGCTCTTTTGGCAACTCAATAGGCTCGCCGATTTTGATACCGCCAGCCCCTAAATCGGCTAAATAAGTGCCTGTCACTTTACAATGCGAACTCCCGCCTTTAAACCAGATGCCATAATTGCCTGTGTGTTTAACCTCGCAATCGATAAAATGAATACCACTTTCATTTGAAATTTCGATTGCCGCCGATACAGGAGCCGCCGCCTGAGCGGGGTCGTCGCCTGTTTTTGGCATACGATAGCCACAATGTTGAAAGGAAATATTTTTAAAGGTGAGACCTGCATTAGGAATATTTGGATCCCCATTAATTTCTAGCAAGCGAGTTAAAATTGGGGCATGGGCCACCGAGTTTTCTGGCGTTTCGCCTTGGCGAGGAATGTAAAAAAGTTCGCGCGATTTGTCTAGAAACCATTCTCCAGGTTGGGTTAAGGCATTTTTGTAGTTTTCCATTACAAAACGGGTTCCTTTTTGCAATGGATTCCACGGCTTCATTCCAAAGCCTGTTAAAAACATCTTTCCGCCCTCTAGGTCGTAATAGTCTAAATATTTACGAGTATTGTCCCACTTATGGTAAAACATGATCATCACATTGCCAAGCTCCGCTTTACTTAAACCTTTTAGGCTCGCTAAGTGAGTTGGATCGGCTTGCAACTCTGCAGTTGTATATTCGGGGACTCGCCCTGTTCCTCGTACATGAATCGTTTCCTTGCTGTTATTTAGATAAAACCATCCTTTGTCGGGAGTTCTTGCACGAGTTGCCCGTTTTCCATTCACATAGAGTTGTTCAAAATGCAATTTCCCTGTAGCCACTTCGGGCAGATAGGCTTTCCACCATCCTTCGGGGGTCACTTCCCAATTAGAAATGGGAATAGCACCCGATAAAATCGTTTTATTATTAGGATCCCCCTCAATAATAGATGGCACTTTTAAGGTTAACCCTAAAGAAGAGAGAGGTTCTGTTAAATAATGAATCCCTGGTTTTAGCTTCGTAACATAAACAAACTTTTCTTCATCAAAATAAGACTCCTCTATTATTGACGAAGGGATAGGAAGCCCTGCATAGGCTAAGAAACCCATCAACAATAAAAAAAATACAAAAAAACTCTTCTTTTTCATGCGAAACTCCTAAATTCATGTTACCCTATATTTGGTAGGAGGACAAATAAAAAAATGAAAATTTTAGTTATAAATGGATGTCTTCGCGAAATTGAATCGCGAAGCTGGAAACTTGCATCTAGTTTGCTATCTCAAGCAAACCCGAGTGCAGAAATTAAGATACTTCACCTAAACCAAATGAAATTAAAACCTCTAACAGGCGAAAAATTGTCAAAACGCATTTCCAAAGCGAAGAGAGGCGAAATGAATAGCAAAAAATTTGAGCTCGCATACGAATTAGCAAATGCCGACAAAGTCATTCTTGCAGCCCCTTTTTGGAACCACGCCTTCCCTGCGGTCATTAGTGCCTACTTTGACCATGCTCTTATTGCCGACATTGCTTTTAAAATGACTCCCGAGGGTTACAAGGGGCTTTGCAAGGGAAGCGACTTTATTTACGTAACAACTCGTGGTGGAATTTACGAGGAAAATAGCCCGCTAGAAATGGCAACCCCGCTTTTAAAAAGTTATTGCCAGATTTTAGGAAATTTTACCTTCCACTTGGTTGTTGCACAAGGGCTCGACATTATGGGGGCCGATGTAAACGCCATCATGAATGAAGCAAGCGAAACGGCACTTAACCTTGGAAAAACAATTTTAGGATAAATTTATGAACGAAACGACTAGTTGTGGGTGCACAACCAAAGATGGGAAATACAAAAATTTGTATCATACCGAAAATGAGGCGCAAGAGGTTGCCAAGGATTGCTTTGACAAACGAGGAGTTGAACTAGAACCCTACCCTTGTCCAGAGGGACATGGATGGCACTTGTCTCAGAGGTAAATTAAATTTTAAAAAAATGGCTTTGGGGCCATTTTTTTTGAAGCCAATTTCGTAAAAATTGTTCGGTATCGGCGACAATCTCGGGGTTTTCATTACCAAAAAGGTTGTAAACGAGGCTGTGCAAAGGAATACCCCTCGATTTTAAGGCCTCTAGCGATAAGAGTGTATGGTTAATGCTTCCAAGGCGTGGTGAGGTGACAAGAATTACGGGGGCTGCAAGTTGTTGTAGCAAATCGATTTGCAAAAAATCGGGGGTTAGGGGGACAAAGAGACCGCCGGCACATTCGCAAAGTAGGTATTCGTAATTAAGGGAAAGTGACCGGATTGAGGCAAGGATTGCCGGCGGGTCGACTGTTTTGTTATCGAGCCGAGCGGCTAAGTGAGGCGAGGCGGGGGTGCTAAAGAGAGCACCGCAGCTTTCTCCAGAAAGGTCCTCGGGTAGCAAGTCAATACCCGCCGCCTCGCGGTGCGCGAGGATATCGCTAGAGCAACCCGATGAGCCGGTTTGTACCAGTTTATGGGTGATAATATTCATTCCCGATTTATAGGAATCCGCATAGATACGCGAAGTTACAAAGGTTTTGCCGATATCGGTATCGATACCCGCAACCATCACGACTCCCTTCGGGAGGTTGTATTTATTTGTAATCACTGCAAATATTCTCCCGTTTTTATAGACTCTATCAACGCCGCCGTTAACTTCGTTAACTCTGCTGGTTTAATAATATACGGCGGCATAATATAGACTAGTTTACCAAAGGGGCGAATCCAAACACCCTCTTCTACATAAAATGCCTGAATTTTTGCCAAATTCACAGGCCTGTGTAACTCAACCACGCCAATCGAACCTAAAACCCGTACATCTTTAACCGTCTCTAATTCGGTTGCCCGCTCTAACCCTGCCTTAAGCTGTCGCTCGATTCTTTTTACTTGCTCGCCCCAATTATTTTTTACGAGCAAGTCGAAGGAAGCGACAGCCGCCGCACAAGCGAGGGGGTTAGCCATAAACGTGGGACCGTGCATAAAAGGGAGCCCTTGGCTCGAAACCCCCTTTGCCACCTCGCTTGTCGCGGCGACGGCTGACATTGTCATTGTCCCACCCGTTAAAACCTTCCCCATACACAAAATATCGGGCGTAATACCCGCCCACTCACAGGCAAAAAACTTACCCGTGCGGCCAAAACCCGTTGCAATCTCGTCGGCAATAAGCAAAATTTCTAGCTCACTACAAACTCGGCGAAATTCGACTAAATACTGAGGATGATAAAACCACATCCCCCCTGCTCCCTGCACCACCGGCTCTAAGATCACCGCCGCAAGGTCGTTTGCATTTTCCCGAAGAGATGCTTCAATTTCGGTAAAAAATTTTGGATCCCACGCCTCATCAAATCGGCAAAGGGGTCTTTCACAAAAAATCGCCTCTGGGAGCGCTCCCGAATAGAGGGAATGCATCCCGCCAATAGGGTCACAAACACTCATTGCATACCAAGTATCCCCATGATAGGCCCCTTTTAAGGCGAAAAAACGCTTTTTTTGACTATTTCCAGCCATTTCCTGATACTGAACGGCCATTTTCATCGCGATTTCTACTGCAACAGAGCCAGAATCGGCATAAAAAAGGTGTTCTAGTCCTTCGGGCAATACCGAAAGCAATCGCTTACACAACTCTATCGCAGGCTCATGCGTTAAACCACCAAACATAACGTGACTCATTTTTTCTGCCTGATTTTGAATCGCCTCTACCAAAACGGGGTGGCTATATCCATGAGCCGCACACCACCAAGAGCTCATCCCATCAACAAGAACTTGCCCATCTTCTAACATCAAAGTAGACCCCGAAGCAGAAGCAACGGGGTAAACAGGCAAGGGATTTAGCATAGAGGTATAAGGATGCCACAGATGTTTTTTGTCGAGAGCTAAGTCAATCATAGCGTAAAAAGCAAATCTTCATACGAGGGCAATGGCCAAATCGATTTATCACAAAGTCGCTCGAGTTTATCGCCATAATAACGAACTGCCTCCATTTGAAGTGCAACCTCTTCGTAGTAGGCAACTGCTTTTGCCTTGACTTCGGTCATTTTTCGTACACGTTCTAACGTTGCTTCGAGCTCGAGCTCTTCGCTCCTAAATTGATCGAGCAAACTATTTAGCTGCTTGATAAGACTGATAATCGACTTTGATGGAGTCACCCCTACTTTTTTAAGGTTGATGGCAGAATTGCTTAGATCATTGATATATCTAGCTACAGCGGGAACGATATATCGATTAGACATTTCAATCATTGTGCCTGCCTCGATATGAAGTTCATGTGAGTAATTTTCCATATAGGTATCAACACGCGCTTCTAATTCTTGACGATTTAAGACTTTATGATTTTCAAAAAGTTCTACCGAATAATCTTTTTCATATTCAGGGATAGCATAGACAGTTGCCTTAATATTGGCTAACCCTCTTTTTTCTGCCTCTTCTTCCCACTCCTTAGAATAACCATTTCCATTAAAAACAATTCGCTTGTGAGCAAGGTAGGTTTCCCCAATAATTCTAGAAAGTTCTAAGTTAATAAGGTCGGTATTTGCAGGATTACTTGCCCCACCCTCTGCACCTTTACTTTCTAGCAAATTTTCTATCCGAGTAGAAAATAGATCGAGCACCTCTGCAACCGCAGTGTTCATAACGACATTCGGACCGGCTAAGGACTGAGAAGATCCCACCATTCTAAATTCAAATTTATTCCCCGTAAAGGCAATAGGCGAAGTTCGATTGCGGTCGGTCATATCTTTTGGAAAACGAGGAATGGTCGTTACTCCAACGGAAACTTCTTCCCCTTCTTGATTCTCAAACGGACGTCCTAATGCAATGCTTTCTAAAATTCCTTCAAGCTGTTCGCCTAAAAAGATAGAAATCACCGCCGGGGGGGCTTCATTTCCACCTAAGCGGTGGTCGTTGCCTGAAATAGCGGCACTTGCACGTAAAATGGGAGCGTAATCATCCATTGCTTTAATAAAAGCCACTAAAAACAACAAAAACTGTGCATTGTGTTGCGGGGTTTTACCTGGTTTCATGAGACGGATTCCGTCGTCCGTTTCAATGGACCAGTTATTGTGTTTACCAGAACCATTGACGCCCGCAAAGGGCTTTTCGTGCAATAGGCAAACCATCCCATGATGATTTGCAACTCTTTTCATTGTTTCCATCACCATTTGGTTGCTATCACAGGCGCCATTTGTCGTATCGAAAACACTTGCCAATTCAAACTGATTAGGTGCCACTTCGTTGTGTTGAGTTTTTGCAGATATTCCTAATTTCCAGAGTTCTTGATTAAGCTCTCTCATGTATTCGGCCACTTCTTCTTTTACAACGCCAAAGTAGTGGTCATCTTTTTCTTGTCCTTTTGCTCCTAGCGTTCCAAAAACGGTTCGCCCACAGAGTTTTAAGTCGGGTCGTTTTTCGAATAATTCTTTTTTAACTAAAAAATATTCTTGTTCGGGTCCAACAGAGCTAATTACACGCTTAGAAGTTGTATTGCCTAAAACTTTTAAAAGGCGCATAGCGCTTCTGTCTATAGCTTCCATAGAACGTAAAAGCGGTGTCTTTTTATCGAGTGCAACTCCAGTAAACGAGAAAAAGGCGGTTGGAATGGTTAAAACCAATCCCGTTTTGTCGGGTTTTAAAAAGACAGGAGAAGAGGTATCCCATGCAGTATAACCTCTTGCCTCAAAGGTGGCTCGCAAACCTCCATTTGGGAAAGAGGAAGCATCGGGTTCGCCCACAATTAGCTCTTTACCAGAAAATTCCATAACCACTTTCCCTCCACTAACAGGATTAATAAAGGAATCGTATTTTTCGGCTGTAAGCCCCGTTAAAGGCTGAAACCAATGCGAATAATGGGTTGCGCCATTTTCGATTGCCCACTCTTTCATTGCATTTGCAACGACATCGGCAATTTCTGGAGTGAGGCGACTTTCGCCATTTTGGATTGCTTTCATTTTCGTATAAATTTCTTTAGAAAGCTTTTCTTTCATGACAGCATCATTAAAACAATATTTTCCGTAATAATCGGTCACTGGAATTTCATTATAATTGATATTTTCCATTTTTTTCTCCTAATATAAATAGACGGGGAAAGAGTCAGGATTCTTTCCAAACAAAGTGACCTGATCCACCTGCGTAATAACGGGACCATTTAACATAGCCAAAAGGCATCGTTCAATCCCGAGTCCTCCACCAGAAGTGCATGGAAAATACGGCTTGCCATTTTCACCTTTCATGTGAGCCGCAATCAAAAAGGGTGCATACCCTTCTAGTTCATCCACATTTTCTAATTCGCCCGATGCCGAAAATTTAGGCCGAGCCTTTAAAATTTTATTATCTAAAAGTCGTTCGGCAATAGGATCGTAGAGCCATTCTCGAACGGCACCCGACATAACCTCGTAACAATCGCCATAGGTTCCATCGAGCTGAACACTCTGAGCACAAAGGTCGTAATTGTAAATATCTTCTGAAGTAAAATCGGAGATAGGCCGTTTGCTGCCATCTTCGTTTAGGTAAGGATAGATAAGATCGTAATTTTCACGCATTAGGCCAGTGACCCAGAAAAAAGGAGAAGCCATGTCGGGGCCAATTTGTTTTTCAAAAGCCTTTGTCCCTGTTCGTTTAATGGCTTCGTCGTTCGTAATTCGTGGAAAAGGAGAAGTTGGCACCACCATTTTCACCTTAAGTGCCGCTAAATCGTTGGAATTTTTCTTGATAACCTCTTCTACCGCCAAAATAACCATATCTTCGAAGAATTTTAAGGCCTCATCTCGGTCTGCCTTTAATTTTTCGATTGTCGCAGCCTTATCGTTATAATATTGGTCTTCGGTTATAACAGTACTTCGTTTAAATTCGATATCCATTTGGCTAAAATCTACCAAATAACGCCCTCTTTGTTTTCCAGTTGGGCTTTCCATTTCTAAACGGATATTAGGAGAATCGACAAAAATTCCAGGTGTTTTTGGGTTAAAACACGCTAAAAATTTAGAATAAATCATGGAGTGCGTCGTTTTGTAGGGCAACCCCTTATACATAATGGTTGGTGCATGCTCTATATCGTGAGCGAGAGGATCAGTCACCGGACTCATAGAAACCCGTTCCATATTTAAAAGACCACGGTCGGTCAAAAAGTTGTGCATAGAATTAACGAAAGTCGTTCGAATTGCCATAACATGATAAATTGCATCTGATGTCCACTTATTCACATAATTTTGGGAAACAAATTCCGTCATGGAACTCCCCGCCTGATTTAATGCCGACTGAAATCGGTATAGTCCATCTGCAATTGCTTTATCGCTCATAAAAAACTCCTATACTTTTAAATTACCACAAAGAGCCCTTTTACAACAGTTTTTTTATTTTATTTTCCATTTTTGTTGATGTTTTTTTCGTTTATTTAGCAAAATTCCTACATTTGTGTAGGTTTTTAATTTTAGTTTGAAATGTTGATGGTTATTTTAAGGTTTACCCCTAGACCTTCGAGCTTTTTAGATTTTGTCTTTATAATTTTCCTACATTTATGTAGGAAAATTACAGCTTTTGAATTTGCTCAAAAGAAAGTCCGGTCCATTTTGCAATAGATTCAATTGGGACGCCATCAGTTTTCATTGTCTTCGCTGTATTAAAAGCGTTTTGTTCAATCCCTTGTTCAATCCCAAAAGAAATTCCTGCTATGCGACCACGTTCTTCTGCGCGTTCAAATGCTTCGTCAAGACGTTGTGCGGCTCCCATATATGCCTCCCCTTTGCTTGGATTATCGATAACCTCATCAATTATATCTGATTTTACACCCTTATGAAGAAAAAGTCCACGAATATAATCTCGATAAATCTTAAAATTTTCAGGGTTATTTTTCTTTAAATGCTCCATTAAGATCGAAATAACTTTGAGATTCTCGATATTTGATTCTTCTTTTAATATACTCTTATCGATAGCCATTATTCCTGCCAACGGATCGTGCATTAGCATTAAATCGGTAACTTCATAGTCATTGAAATTAAACAATAAATAATCCCCATATAAAAACCGTCTTAAAGATTCATGTGGAACAATAATAAAGTCATCAATTTTCGGAGATTCCTTCCATTTTCTGTCCCCATTATAGAGCACAATTGGAACAATTAAACTAGGCTTTTTTTTAGCTACTATATCTTGCAACCATATTTTCGTTTCATAATCCCGTATACGAAGTACCATAGGAACTGGGCTACTCTGAAATTCTGTGAGAACGACAATATGAAATGTTCTATCTTTAGAATGAACGCGATATATCATATCAACATTTGACTCCTCTCCAAGAATGCTCTTAAGTTCGACATTCTCTGTGTGAAAATCATCCAAATCGAGTTCATAGCACCAATCTTCTTTGATAAAATTCATAAGTAATGATTTTAGAAAAGCAGGATCCCTAAACATAGCCTTATACGATGAATCGTAAAAATGATATTTTTTCATAAACTTCCACCTACTATTCTTATATGTAGAATTTTGATTTTTGCTTATATGAATCTGCAATTATCTTCATATTTTTTATCAATTTTACAAAACTTGACAATTATCCTACATTTATGTAGGATTTAAAAGGGGAAAATTTATGCCAAAACAAACATTTAAACCAACGCAAATGGTTGGAACTTCGTCGCAAATGCTATCGCTTTTTAACAAGATGGGGCAAGTGGTTAAGTCCGATGCAACAGTCCTTATTCGAGGTGAAAGTGGCACAGGAAAACATTTAACGGCTTCTACCCTTTACAAAAATGGACTTAGGGCGACAATGCCTTTTGTTTCTATTAATTGTGCGACTCTGCCGCCTAATATTATTGAAAGTGAACTTTTTGGACAGGAAGAAGGTGATGGCGTGGGGCAACGCTACAGGCGTAAAGGACGCATTGAACTTGCAGAAGGGGGAACCCTTTTCCTAGACGAAGTGGCAGCCCTTCCCCTTCATATTCAAGACCGCCTTATGAGACTCCTAGAAGAAAAATCGATTGTCCGCATGGGCGGTCGTGAAGCTATTCGGCTAAACGTTCGCCTTGTTGTTGCAACGGAAAGAAATTTAGAAGAGGAAATTCGCCTTGGAAACTTCCGAGAAGATCTTTTTTATCGTCTAAACGCTTTTCCCTTGCACCTCCCTCCTCTACGAGAACACAAAAGTGACATTGTTCTTTTAACCGATTTCTTTATCGAAAAATTTAACCAAGATCTCAAACGCAATATCAAGCGAATATCGACAGCTGCCATCAACATGCTAATGAGCTACCATTTTCCAGGAAATATCCAAGAACTCGCAAACGCCATCGAACGAGGCATTCTTTCTGCCGATGGCGAAGTCATTCACTCGACCCATCTGCCTCCTAGCTTGCAAACAACCGATTCAAGCAACACACCGCTTACTACTAGCTTACCCGAAGCCCTTGCCATCTACGAAAAGGCACTTATTTGCGACGCCCTTAAAAACTCGGCAGGCAACCAAGCCAAAGCCGCCCGCTATTTAGGAATAAGCGAACGCCAGATGGGCTGCCGTGTCGACAAGTACAAGATAGATGTAAAAGGGTTTAAGGATAGTTAAAAGAGTTATGAAAGGCATAATTTTGCTATTCGCTTTTTAACGGCCTCTAGTATAGCAGTAAGGCGGTCTTTGTCGATAAAGGGCGATTCATTTAAAATTTGATAAATAATATTAGGAACGGCCTCTAGTAAAGATGGATTTAACCAATTGAAATTAGAGATAAGTTTAAGTTGATCGCTAGGATTTTTTGCAAACGGTTTGCTGTCTAGGTCTCTGTCGGTTGTAATGGCGATAAGAGGTTTGTTATTCCAGAGCGAAGTTCCGCTGTCGAAAATAGGAGCAAAGGCAATATATTCTAAGGTTTCAGGGTTTCGCAAAAGGCCGAAGTTGCCTAAATGGCGATCGGTATTTGCAATGACAAAGTCAAGGAAAAGCATTTTGTCTATGTCGGATTGAATATTAGGAAGCCCAAGCTTTATGGCAGATTCAATAAAATGATTGTACAACGATGTAGAATTTCCCTTTTTAAAGACTTTAACCACTTGGTTTGCACTTACAAATTCGCTATTTTGAGCAACAAAGTTTTCGCATAAAGAATAGGGATAATCGCTTTGCATGACTAAAGTATAAGGAATATAATTTATTCCCAAATGTTGGCACAGTGCAGTGGCAACCACTTCGTTATAGGGTTCTTGCTGAATAACCCCACTCCCACTTTTAAGCAAATCAACTTATTACTACTTAATTTCAAAGGAAGATATCGATGTGAAAAACATTGAGATTATTGATGAAATCAAAAAAATATATTTCCACCATAAAGGTCGATACGGAAATAGACGAATTACTTCTGAATTGAACAAGAAAGAGATTGTAAATCATAAAAAAGTTAAAAGGCTTATGTCAAAATTGGGATTATATTCTATTCAACGTAAAAGGCGTAAATACAGTTCATACAAAGGAATTATAGGGAAAGTAGCAGATAATCTTATCCAACGAGATTTTTTTGCAAATGAGCCAAATAAGAAATGGTACACAGATGTAACTGAATTCAAAATTGGTGATGAAAAACTATATTTATCACCAATTCTCGATGGTTGTGCTAGAAATATAATAGCTTATGACCTATCTACAAGCCCCAATTTGGATCAAGTAAAAAACATGCTTTTAAAAGCATTTGATAGACATAATGGTCTAGATGGTCTAATATTTCATTCTGATCAAGGTTGGCAGTATCAACACAAGCTTTATCAAAATATGCTTAAAGAAAAAAAAATAAACCAAAGCATGTCTCGTAAAGGAAACAGCATGGACAATGGTTTGATGGAAAATTTCTTTGGAATACTTAAATGCGAAATGTTTTATGACCAAGAATCAAACTATAAAACAATTGAAGAATTAAAGGTTGCAATAGAGAAGTACATTCACTATTATAACTATGAAAGAATAAGTTTAAAACTAAAAGGACTGACTCCTGTTGAATACAGAAATCAGTCTATGGTAATTTAATTAAGATTTGTCCAGTAAATGGGGTTCATATCATTTTTTCATAACCCCCTCGGGTACTCTTTTACTTCTATTTGAGCAAGGGCTCGTTTGCACCCCGATTCTAGGCTTTCATCGCCTTTAAGTGTTTTTAATTCAAAAATAAAATCTTTTAACACAGTCCCCTTACATTTTTCTTGTATTAGAGGCTAGAAGGCAGAACGAACCACACGAAAACCGTCACTTTTGTGCCCGCTGCTCGGGTTGCTATGTTCGCGTTCCGCAACCCGACTGTTGTAGGCGATGAGAAAGAAGCTACCGCCGCGGGTCACACGGTTACTACCCGAGGCAGGACCTTTCGGGTTCGTGTCAGGAGAATTTTCATAGTAACTAGAATGATACCAGTCCCAACACCATTCCCATACATTGCCACTCATGTCATAAAGTCCTAACTTATTAGATGCTTGAGTCCCTACAGTATGGGTTTTGTCACCAGAATTATCTTCGTACCAAGCGACTAAACCTATATCGTTACTTCCAGAATAGGTAAAGTTTTCTTTATGAATACCTCCCTTAGCCGCATACTCCCATTCCGCTTCCGTTGGTAGCCTATAACCATTCTTAGTCCAATCACAAATAGCAGAGTTCCAAGTAGAATCATCAGAGGTAGGAATTTGACGATGGGTTAAAGTTGCAAAGTTTACGCCACTAACTGTATAAACAGGTTCTAATCCCATTTTAAGGCTTAACTTATTACAATAAGCAATCGCTCTATACCAATTTATTAAATGAACAGGATTATTATCCCCCTTACCATAAGAAGTATAAGCACAAGGATCATAATCCATCACTTCCCTATACTCCTTCTGAGTGACTTCATATTGACCCATATAAAAATCACTAACAGTGACAGAGTGAACAGGTTCCTCATCTGTATGACCAGAAGCTGTACCCATAGAGAAGGTAGAACCTTCAACAAAAACCATAGCCGTCGTTTCTTCGATAGCTGTAAAAGTTGCCGTAGCAACATCGGAATTTTCCATGCCATCTTTAATGGCAATCGCTTTAACAGTCGTTTCACCAAGTTCATCTAAAGTAAAAGGTAGAGAAAACAAGGAGGATGAAGTAGTTGGATCAGAATTATCGGTCGTGTAATAGATGGTTGCTCCAACAGTTGTAGTTGAAAGCGTTATTCTCCCTATACCTTCTAATAGCGTTCCACCATTAGGAGAAATAAAAAAGGTTGCTTTTTCTTTGGTGAACGTTCGCACTTCTACCTGAGAAGAAATCATTCCATCTTTTACTGCCTTAAAATAGACTGTCACTGAATCTGCAATAAAACCGTTATTCCAAAGATTAAACTTGCCTCCACTAACAATATTTTCCTCATTAAAAGTAGTATCGTTATCTGACCATAAAATAGTAGCTCCACTTGTAGTTGTAGAGACGATAATTTCATCGTCTAAAAAATCAAGTGTCTCATTAGCTGTAACAACAGGAGTTGCAACGGTAGCCCAATCATCCCACTTAGCATAAAGGGTTCTATTCGCCCTAACTAGGTCGGTATCGAAATTCCATGGGGTTGTGCCAGCCGCTTCTTTATACCAGCCAAGAAAAGTCGCATAATCTTTACTTGGTTCATTTACAGGTTCATCTACCAAAGCGCCTTCGCCGGCTCTTGATTCGGTTACTGTTACAGAATCTACATCACTTCCGTTTTGGGAGTCGAAGGTAACAGTAAAGTTTCCTGGCTCCCCACAACTCATTAGCATTGCAAAAAGCACAAAACTAATTCCAAATAATAATTTTTTCATTTTTCTTCCCCCACAAAATTAAGAAACATTTGTGCAATTTTACACCTATTTATAGAATTAAGCTATGAGAAATAGCGTTTTATCAATAAATGCGACAACGATAGGAAGTTTTTTAAATAAATATTAAAAACTATATTAAAATTAAATATTTTTTAAATACATTTTAAAAACTTGACAACAATTTAAATGCAAACTATACTAATAATATGAAAGAAATAGCACGACCTATCTATTTAGAGAAACTAATCGAATACAAAGATAAAGATCTTATAAAAATTGTTACAGGAATACGCCGTTGTGGAAAATCTTCTATTTTAAACCTTTTTCACACTTATCTACTAGAATCGAATATAAAAAAAGAAAATATTATATTTATGAACTTAGAATCTTTGAAATATAGAAATATTTTAAACTTCGAAGCCTTCTACGATTATGTTAGCGTAAAAATACCTAGCCAAGGGAAAACCTACCTTATTTTCGATGAACTTCAATCGGTTCAACACTGGGAAAAAGCAATCGAATCGTTTCGACTAGACTACGACGTAGACATTTACATTACAGGTTCTAATGCCTATTTATTGTCTAATGAATTTTCTACTTTACTTTCTGGGCGCTATGTAGAAATTAAAATATATCCCCTTTCTTTTAAAGAATTTCTAACTTTTCATTATTTTCCATCAAACTTATCAATAGAACATCAATTTAAAGAATACCTAAAAATAGGTGGCATGCCAATCTTAAGTCAGCTAGACTTCAATCCATCTCAAATAAATGAAACATTAGAAGGTATCTATTCTTCAGTTATTTTACGTGATGTTTTAGAGCGAAACAAATTAACCGACCAGCGTATTCTTCAAAAAATCATTCTCTTTCTAAGCAATAATATTGGAAGCATCAATTCGCCTAATAGTATCGGAAATGTTCTTCAAAATGAACGAGACATAAAAAGTAATATCGCAAGTAGCACC
>CAYJGX010000044.1:0-16264 GCA_964369795.1 uncultured Spirochaetaceae bacterium | reverse complement strand
CAGAGAATAAGGAAGTTGCCATGGGGTTTCAAGAAACATTGCGTGCATATAGAGAACAATTCATCGAAGAAGGACATGCAGAAGGACGAATTGAAGAACGTCGCGACAACGCTAAGGCAATGAAAAATGAAGGCTTAGATTCCAAGCTTATTGCTAAAATAACCGGTTTGGCAATTGAAGAAATAGAGTTGTTATAATTCAAAAAGGATGAATTAAAATAAGACCCGCAAAATTTTCGTAGAGGAAGTTTTTGCGGTTTTTTTATTGGATAATATCGGATTATACTGCGTTAGTGGGCGCCGGAAGTACCCCACAGCAAATTGCATGGGCAATTTGCGAGGAGTACGCTAGAGCACACGACCCGCCCGAAGGGCGGGGAACGCCCTAGGTAGGCAACGGTTTTTCTTATTCTACTCTCTTGACTCATGAAAAATTGAAGCGAATAATGCTGTTTTAGGGATTTTCTTTTTAATTGGAATATAGTATCCTTATATTATAGGGGTCATTTATGGATTTTAATTTAGACGACGCAATAGGCAAAGTGCCAAATTTTCCAAAAGAGGGAATTGGGTTTTTCGATATTACAACCATTTTAGAGAATGTGGAGGCTATGCAATATTGCTTAGACACTATGGAGAAACTCTATAAAAAGTCGGGGATTGTCGCTATTGCTGGGGTCGAGGCAAGGGGCTTCTTTTTTGGCATGCCACTTGCAGACCGTTTAAAAGTGCCATTTATTCCTGTGCGTAAAAAGGGGAAGCTACCTGGTGAAGTTGTCTCAAAAGAGTTTGAACTCGAATATGGGAGCGATATTGTCGAAATAAAGAAGGATGTTTTGCCCGTGGGTGGCAAAGTTCTTTTGGTAGACGATCTTATTGCAACAGGTGGAACTTTACGGGCCGCATTAGATTTAATTCGGGAGCAAGGAGCTATTGTTGAGGATCTATTTTGTGTTGTTGGATTGCCCTTTTTAAATTACGAAGAGAAATTTGTTGATGTTAAAGTGACAACTTTAATTGAATATTTTAGCGAAGACTTTTAGTCATAGATATTTTATCATAGATGTAGGAGGAAAACTATGAAACTAGATACCGCATGTTTACACGCTGGTTATACACCTAAGAACGGAGAACCAAGAGTGGTTCCTATTGTTCAGAGCACTACTTATTGCTTCGATTCTACCGATCATATTGCAGGTCTTTTTGACATGCCAACGGAATTTATGTATTCACGTTTTGCCAATCCTACTTGTGATGCAGTAGAAAAAAAGATTGCTGCCTTAGAAGGCGGGGTTGCTGCTATGTTTACATCAAGTGGACAAGCCGCTTCGCTTCTTTCAATTTTAAATCTTTGTAATGCAGGCGATAGCTTTGTGGCAACCTCTACCATTTATGGGGGAACCATCAACCTTTTTTCGGTTACTTTAAAAAAATTGGGAATCGAAGTGATTTGGGTCGATGCAGATGCAAGCGAAGAAGAATTAAATAAGGCTTTTAAACCCAATACAAAAGCTATGTTTGGCGAAACGCTAGCAAATCCGGCATTAGTTGTTTGTGACATAGAGAAGCTCTCCCGCGTGGCTCATGCAAATCAGGTCCCCCTTATCATCGATAATACTTTCGCAACGCCGATTTTATGTCGACCTATCGAATTTGGTGCCGATATTGTCATTCACTCGACCACCAAATATATGGATGGACATGCCGTACAAGGCGGGGGAGTCATTGTCGACGGCGGTAAATTTGATTGGACCTGCTCTTCGAAATTCGAAGAATTTTATACTCCAGACGAGAGCTACCACGGCGTCGTTTATACGCAAGCCTTTGGAACAATGGCTTATATCATTAAAGCACGGATGCAGCTAATGCGAGATTTCGGCTGTTATATGTCTGCCCATTCGGCCTTTTTACTTAATTTAGGCCTCGAGACTTTGCATGTGCGAATGCCTCAATACTGCAAAAATGCGACAGCGGTTGCAAAATATCTAGAAGCGAGTGATAAGGTCAATTCGGTTAGCTACCCTGCACTAGAAGGGGATAAATACCACGAAGCGGCGCAAAAATATTTACCAGAAGGCTGTAGCGGCGTTATCACCTTTAATATTAAGGGTGGACGAGAAGCGGCAGTGCGATTTATGGACGCTTTACAACTTGCTTCAAATGTGGTTCACGTAGCCGACATTCGAACTTGCGTCTTACATCCCGCTTCTGCAACGCATCGCCAATTAACCGATGAACAACTCGCTGCAGCTGGTATCGATGCTGGAATGGTTCGCTTTTCTTGCGGTCTTGAACACATCGACGACATTATCGCCGATATCGAACAAGCGATGAAACTGGTTTAGATGCTAGATTCTCGTACAGTAGGCAGGGAGTCAATTCCCTCGGAACTGAAACCCGATTTTTTCGGGTTTTTTTATTTGTTTTTTCAGTAAAATTTATTGCATAAGCAGTCGAAAATATAGGTAGAGGTGTATAATGTCAAATGTAGAAATGAAGAATACTTTAGTCTTAGATTTAGCTTCTCAGCTCACTAAAATTAAGGATTTAGACCTTCTTTTAGATAAATTATTATATAATGCTCGTTTGATTACTTCTGCCGATGCAGGTAGTGTTTATCTTATAAAAGATACAACGAATTTAAAAATCCATTCTTCTCAAAATGATACCTTGCAGAGTCGGCTAGGCGAGGGCGCACGCTTGCCCTATAAAAATATTGTATTCCCAATTACCGATCAAACTATTTCTGGATATGTTGTAAAATCGAGTTCAATGCTAAATATTCCAAATATGTACGAAATCCCAGAGGATTGTCCATATTCTTTTAAGGCGGATTTTGACATCCAAAATAATTATAAAACAATTTCTTCGCTTACCTACCCACTAAAGACAGAAACTGGGGAGGTTTTAGGAGTTCTTCAATTACTCAATTCTAAAGATGATGATGGAAATGTTGTTATTTTTGATAGTGAATTAGAGCGATGTATTCAACTTTTTGCAGATATTGCTTCAAATGCACTGGAACGAGCCCATTTTACGCGTTCGCTTATTGACCGAATGATTACAATGGCGGCAATGCGAGATCCGAAAGAAACAGCCACACATGCAACCCGAATTGGAGCCTTCTCTTCCGAGGTTTATGAAGCATGGGCACGACGAAGAAATTTTGAAGAAGAAAAAATAGAAAAAGAAAAGGATATTTTGCGTGTTTCTGCTATGTTGCACGATGTAGGAAAAGTTGGAATATCGGATTTAGTTTTAAAAAAACCAGGACGTTTTAGCGAAGAAGATAGGGCGGTAATGGAAGATCATTCATATTTAGGTGCAAAAATTTTCGAGCAATCTTTTAATGAATATGACGAGGTGGCACAAGAAATTGCTCTGCGTCACCATGAAAATTGGGATGGTTCAGGATATCCTGGACATATCGATTTTGAGACAGGTTTGCCAGCGAGTGGGACTCGAGTAGGTTTACAAGGAGACGAGATCTCCTTGTATGCTAGAATTGTTTCGCTATGCGATGTTTATGATGCACTTATTCATAGACGTTGCTATAAAGATCCCTGGGAAGAGGATGAGGTTTTAGCTGAACTCAAAAAACTTTCTGGCACAAAATTTGATCCGGAAATAGTGGAAATTTTCTTTGAATGTTATCCGTTTATCAAAGATATTAATAACAGGTATCCAGAATAGTATATGGCAAAAGATGAACTATTTAGAAATTTAGCGACAGAATTGACTCATTTAGAAAGACAAAAAATATTGTCTAAAATTCTTCAAGATAGCGAATTAGATCCTAAGTATAAAGAATATATTCCAGTTTTTAATGTTCCAGAAAGTTTAGAAAAAGATATACCTAATTTATCTATTATACAACGATTTTTCTTGTGGTTTGAAAAATTATTTAGTTTTGCTCATTTTAAAGATGCACTTGAAAACGCATTGCTTAAAGCTCTTGGTACGCAATTAGCCTACAAATCGGGGTTAGTTTCAAAAAATTTGCAATTTTTAACGGCTAAGACAAAACGAATTGTAGAAGACTTAGCATCTTTGTCGCGGTTTTTTTTAAATTCTGTTTTTACCGCCGATTCGGATAAAAATGCCTTTTATGCTTTTTTAGCTCGTGTCACTCTTTCAGAATCCTATGTGCAGGCGATGGATAATATTAATCCACATAAAATTGCATTCGAGTTAAAAACACAAGATGAAGACCTTATACGCAAAGAAATTTCATCTAGACTCGATACCTTTTTCAAAAATATTGATCATCGAGCAAAAGAGAAGATGGACATCAATTTACAAACTTTTCATTTGTTGCTTAAATTATGCGATTTAGATTTCCCCGGTTTTTCTTATGCATTTGTTACAAGAGATAAGGCGAAGGTCTGTGAAACCGCCTTGGCGATTAAATTTTTGCAAGAGCTTTCCTCTGTCGTGTATAGTTTTAAAATTACACCCGACATCAGTCTTTTTAAAGCGCTTTATCTTTTTGTATATTACGCTGAGGGTCGACTCAATACTATTGATGAAGCAGATTTAAAGAAATGGGTCGATAAAGGGTGTGATTTGTTGGTTGATTGGCAAGGTGTCGCTGCGGATTTTAGATTAAGAGATTTAACGGCCTTTGTTTCGGGAGATTATTTATATAGCCCAGAAAAACTTGAGAATACGGGCGGATGGATACGCAGCTACAGACGATTTTGGGATAACTATAGCAATCAACGGCTAAAAGAATATTTTCAACAACAACAATATAAAGAACAACTTCAAATTTGTGCAAATTTTTATTCTAATTCTGGTTTCCCGTGGTTAGCTAATTATGGGACTAACTGGGAGCGAGTTATTGGCTATCGACCGCGATTTTCGGCTTCGATTGCATTTGCAAATTGTATTAGTAATGAAATTTTGACAGAAATGTCTTATCAAATTAAAATTGTTATTGATGAAGGCAAATTTTACAAGAAAATGAATTCGACCGAGTTAAAGAGTTCTTATCAAATTATTCAGTTTATACGAGATGCTATAATACGACTTGAAAAAGAAACTTTGCGTTATCTAAATACCAATCCTACCGCAGTCGACGCGGCTTCATTGTCCGATGTCATTGCAGAAAGAACTCCATCTGCCTTTGAACAGATGATGGAGTTAGCCGAAAGCCAAGAAGCGGAAGAGGCACAAGAAAATCTTGTTGATGGCGAAGAATATGTAGAAAAAAAAGAAGCTGTCATTGTAATGCCTAGTATCGATTATTTTAAAAATAATCCTCTTGCTAATGAGGCAGATTTTTTACGGGTTGTCGAAAGAATTCTAGTCGATTTTAAATATACTTTAAGAACTTTGTCTCATGTACTTCATGGCGTTTTGCATGGTGAGGTAGGGGGTAAGTATGATACCATTTCAAATTTATCCTATCTTGGTGGGGGGCGTTCTCAAATCTTTATCGATAACCTTAATAAATATGAAGAGCGGTTAGGACAATTAGCTCTATCCTATGACAAGCTAAATGATTATGAAATGACAATTTTAAAATAATCTTGAAAAAAAACAAAAATTTCGTTATTATAAATTATTCTCACTAGGAGTTAATTATGTCCATTTTTGGTGATTGGTCACAACAAATTTCAAATGCGCTTAATTTTGTGTTAAAAGATAAAGATGTTCAGGTAACTGTGCAACAAGTAATAGTAGAGCGTCCTTCAAAAAAAGAACTAGGCGATTTAGCCTTTCCTATGTTCGTTTTTGCTAAAACAGCAAAAATGGCGCCCATGCAAATTGCCTCTTTAGTGCAGGCATGGTTGCAAAAAAATGTTGCAGGGGCTCGCTACGAAGCGGTGGGACCCTATGTCAATCTTTTCTTGGAAATGGGTTCTCTTTCGGAATCTCTTTTAACTAAAGTTATAAATGAGGGGGATTCTTACGGAAAGCTAGATCTTTTTGCTGGCAAAAAAACAATGGTCGAGTTCTCTTGTCCAAATACCAATAAACCCCTTCACTTAGGGCATTTGCGCAATGACTCTCTAGGCGAAAGTGTTTCTAGAATTTTAAAATTCGCAGGAAGTGACGTAGAAAAGGTTAACCTTATCAATAACCGAGGGATTCATATTTGTAAATCTATGCTCGCTTATAAAACCTTTGGAAATGCAACGACACCAGAATCGGAAAATATTAAAAGTGACCACTTTGTCGGAAATTATTATGTCAAATACGACAAATGGTCAAAAGAAGATCCTTCTGCCGAAGTGGCTGCACGCCAAATGTTATTAGATTGGGAAAATGGCGATGCAGAGACACATAAACTCTGGCAACAAATGAATGATTGGACTATCTCTGGTATAGAAGAAACCTACAAAAACACCGGCATCTCTTTTGACCGCGTCTATTATGAAAGCGAAACTTATAAACTGGGAAAAGAACAAGTTCAAAAAGGGCTTCAAATGGGAGTCTTTTACAAAGACGACGAGGGGACCGTTTGGATTGACCTAGAAGAAATTGGTTTAGACAAAAAGGTGCTTCAACGAAAAGATGGTACTAGCCTTTATTTAACCCAAGATATCGGAACCGCCATTGCTCGGCACGAAGACTACCCCTTTGACTCCTTAATTTATGTCGTTGCAAGCGAGCAACAATATCACTTTAAAGTGCTTTTTCATGTTCTAAGTAAATTAGGCTACAGTTGGGCAGAACAGCTTTATCACTTGTCTTACGGAATGGTAAACCTTCCCGATGGCAAAATGAAATCTCGAGAGGGAACGGTGGTCGATGCAGATGATTTGTTTGCAGAACTCTCGCGACTTGCGGCAGAGGAAATTATTTCTAAAGGACGCGAAGCGGAAGTAGGAGATGTAGATACAACGAGTAAAGCAATTGCCCTTGGCGCACTCAATTATTATCTTCTTGCAACCAACCCTACAAAAGACATGATCTTTAACCCAAAAGAAACGATTGCCTTCCAAGGAAGCACCGGCCCTTATACTCAGTATATGGGAGCTCGTATCATGAGTATGGTCCGAAAATTCGAAGCTGCAAGTACCGATTTCGCCGGCATCAATTTTGACGGTTCTTTGTTAGTCGAAGAAGACGAACGCACGATTATCAAGATGGCTGCCGACTTCCCCGCATTAGTTAAAAATGCCGCAGAGCAAAAAAACCCATCACTTGTTATTAGCTACTTATACGACTTATGCAAAACCTTTAGCCGCTACTACCACGACCACTCCATTTTGTTAAACGACAATAAATCGCTCGTGGTTAGCCGAATGACCCTTTGTAAAGTCGTCTTGCAACTCATTAAAAATTGCTTCGCCCTTACCGGAATTCCATTTTTAGAAAGGATGTAATATAGGTAAAACGCGTTAGCTTGCCCGTGGGAGCGAGTGAAACGAAGCTGTTCCTTGCCAAATGCAATTTGGCAAGAACGGAACCCCAAAGGGGAAGCGGTGGCAAGTTTACTTGCCAAACGCCCAAACTCTTAATTCTTGCAATTTAAAATCAAGTTGCTTGACTATTGGGTTAAATTTATGTTATAAATACGAATATAATATTATATGTTGAGGGTGTGTATGTACGCATTAGTGGAAATTTTAGGAAAACAGTATAAGGCTGAGAAAGGTTCTTTGCTTAAGGTAGATAGAATGGACAAAGAAGCAGGTGCAAAGGTAGAATTTGAATCTGTTCTTATGTTCGGTGGCGACAAAGTTGTTGTTGGAACTCCTTATGTAGAAGGTGCAAAAATTGTTGCAACGGTAAAAGAAGAAATCAAAGACAAAAAGGTGACCATTTTTAAATTCAAACGACGAAAAGGTTACCAACGACAACAAGGTCATCGACAAAAATATACTTTAATTCAAGTAGACAAAATTATCGGTGCATAAATAATGGTTGTCATCGACCTAAAGTACAAGGAAGGTCAATTTTTTGAATTGGAATCTTCGGGACACGCGAATGGCGGTTCTGTTGGGAATGACCTTGCTTGTGCGTCTATTAGTTCTTTATTGCTGGCCTTTGCCGGTGCTTTAACAGAACAGGTTGCTATAAAAAGCGAATTGAATAGCAGGGGTCGAGGGCATCTTTATTTAAAAGTGAAACAATTGCCTCCCGAACTAAACGGGTGGTTGGCGGGTTTAGAAGCGGGTCTAACTTGCGGGTTAGCACGTATAAAAAAAGAATATCCGAATGCACTTTCAGTGAATTCGGATAAAACTATAATTTTAGGAGATTGACATGGCTCATAAAAAAGGTGGCGGTAGCTCAAAGAACGGTCGAGATTCTCGATCACAAAGATTAGGTGTTAAACGATTTGCTGGACAATTAGTAAATGCTGGCGAAATCATTGTTCGACAAAATGGAACTAAATTTCATCCAGGTGTAAACACTGGAAAAGGTAAAGATTGTACTATTTTTGCAACGGTTGCTGGAAATGTAGAATTTTCCGTTCGACTTGGACGAAAATACGTAAACATCGTTCCTGTTGCTTAATTTTATAGAACTCATATTATGATAGGTTTTGCAGATGAAGCGACCATAATTGTTACATCGGGTAATGGTGGAGCAGGTGGGAGAACGTTTCGTCGAGAAAAATTTGTTCCAAAGGGCGGTCCTGACGGCGGAGATGGTGGTCGGGGCGGCTCTATTATTTTTAGGGTACAGCCGAGTTTAAAAACACTTGCGCATTTACGCCAATATCGGACCCACAAGGCTAAGCATGGCGGAAATGGGACTGGGGCGCGCCGTCATGGTGCAAACGGTGCCGATGTTGTTATCGAAGTTCCCCCTGGAACAGTTTTAAGAGAAGTAGATACGAAAGAGCTCATTATCGATTTAACGGGTATGAAAGAGTATACTTTCTTGCAAGGTGGCCAGGGAGGAAAAGGCAATTGGCATTTTAGATCTGCCACACGGCAGGCTCCAACCTATGCACAGCGCGGGATTCCAGGCGAAGAGCGCGAAGTTTTTGTAGAACTCAATTTAATTGCCGATGTCGGATTTGTTGGTCTTCCTAACGCGGGAAAATCTTCTTTGCTAGACATGGCAACCAATGCTCACCCCGTGATTGCTTCCTATCCTTTTACGACAAAAGTCCCTAATTTAGGCGTCTTGTATGTCCATGGTCAAGATATTGTTCTTGCCGATATTCCTGGAATTATTGAGGGGGCTAGCGAAGGAGCGGGTCTTGGAATTCGCTTTTTAAAACATATTTCTCGTAACAATGTTTTAGCTTTTTTAATCGATTTGTCCGACGAAAAATATTTAGAAACTTTTTCTTTGTTATGTAACGAATTAGAAAGTTTTTCTCCTGCCTTGCTTTCCAAGAGAAGAATTGTTATCGGGACTAAAACCGATTTAGACGAAGATGGAAGTCTGTTTAAGGCGTTAAAAGAGTCGCTTCCAAACGAAGAAGTTTTTCCTCTCTCCATTTTTGCACGAGAAGGAGTACAACCCATTGCACAGCGCTTCTTAGAACTCGTTAACGAAACGCGAGAATCTTTAACCGAAGAAGAGGATTACGAAAAACTTCAAAACCCCCGAAACAATGAACCTCTAACGAGCGAGTAATTCTATGCAGATTGCTCTTTTAGGGGGTGCTTTTAATCCCATTCACATAGGACATCTTTTTTTAGCTCAACAATTTGCGCTTGCCTTTCCCGAGGCGAAGCTTTTTTTTGTTCCAAGCTCTTTGTCGGCGCACAAGTCAAACGCCAATCTTATTTTGCCCTCGCATCGTATTAAAATGATTGAACTTGCCTTGCAAGATCCAATGGCAGCCTCTTTTCAGAATCGGTCTCGCATTGAAACTTGCGAAATTGATGCGGGAGGGGTCTCTTATACGGCAAATACAATTAGGCAATTAAAGGCGCGCTATGGAGAAGAGACTCAAATTTTTATTGTAATAGGGGATGATCTTGTTGATGGGCTTCCTAGGTGGAGGGATCCTAATTATTTATTTGAAGAGGCAACATTTGTTATTGCTAGCCGGAATAAAATAAACGAAAACCAATGGCTTCCCCCTAAGCACCATCTTTTAAACAACAGTTTGCTAGAAATATCATCAACGGCGATTCGAGATGGTCTCCGCTTAAAAAGCAAAGCGCTTGAAATGCTCCCCGAGGGAGTCTTAGACTATATCCTAAAAGAAGGGTTATACGTATGAAAATGATGGCAGAATTTGATTCTTTTCTCCGTGATTTTCTTTCCACTTCACGCTATGAGCATTGCAAAAGCGTTCAATATCAGTGTGAAGAACTTGCGAAAATTTATAATGTCGATTATACTCTAGCTAGGAGTGTGGGCTTGCTTCACGATTTTGCTCGTGAGTTGCCAAGCGACCTTACTTTTGAAAAGGCACGGAAATATCGACTTTCTCATGGCTCCATCTATTATTCTAAAGGATGGATTTCAAAGGGACAATGCTTTACTTCTTGGGAAAAGATATCCCCCGTTTTCTTGCATGGAGTAGCGGGATGCCAGCTTTTTCTTGAAAAATGGGGTAGTATAGGGATTTTTTCACCAACGGCCGAAAAACAATTCCTAGAGGCAATAGAGCACCATTCATTAGGGTTTCTAGGGTGGTCGCCATTGACACAATTACTTTATGTCGCCGACTTTATCGAACCCACGCGTGCTTTCGATAATTTTGAATTTCGTAATTTAGTTGGGAAAATTTCCTTAAATAAATTGGCCGTTGCAATTGTTAAGCATGCTTGCGCATACGATCAAAAAAAAGGACGGGCGACTATGCCCCCATCTTTGGAGATACTTGAAAATGAAAAAATTAGATAAAAGTATTTGGTTAATTGTTGTTATGGGTCTCATTTTATCAGGAACTTTTGTGGGCTTGTTTATCTACTTAAAGCCAGACCCCATCGCAGAAGATATTGCAAAAGGAAATCAAATTAAAATTGTATTTACTGTCAATGACGAATATCGATTGCTCTTTTCTAATTTATTTTGTTACGATACGACAACAGGGCAGGGTGCTTTGTTCGATATACCCGCAGAGACGGGAATTTGGGACGGCAGAGTACAGAGTTTTCGTTATTTGAATCATTATTATCTGCCTACCGATCTTAAATCCTTTAGTGAAGAGGTGAGCCGATTTGCAGGGGACGTTTATCCTCATTATATCAATCTCTCAACCGATTCTATTGCTAATTTAGTCGATTTACTCGGTGGAATTGAAGTTTTTTTAGTCGATCCTATTAGTAGCGAGATCGATGGTGAAATTAGATTGTTACCAGCGGGTACGTTTAACATGCTAGGTTATCAGTCTCGCCTTTATTTAAGCGAACGCCTCCCCGGAGAGACTTCCGTCGAATTTATTAAAAGAAAGCAAAACTTCTTAAAGTCCATTTTTATTAAGCTAAAAAATGTGGCATCTCATTTTACAAACAATTTGTTGCAAAAACAATTCATGAAATTAATTGAGAGCAACTTAGATTCTCAATCTATTGCCACTTTGTTGAATCAGCTTTCCACTCATGATCCCGAACTCCTACAGATTCATCAACTTCGAGGCGAAAACAAGACTGTTAATGGTGTCGTCTACTTTTTGCCACAAAACGAAGGAAATTTATTTAAAGAAAAAATTCGACAAATTTCAAAAGCGTTAACCGATTCATCGTTTGTCCGCCGAGAACTTAGAACCCTCAATCTTCAAGTTTTAAATTCGACAAAAAGAAATTTGCTTGCTGCGAGAACCACTGAATATTATCAGTCGTACGGATATAATGTGATTGCGACTGGCAATTTTGCCATAGATAATAATACAAAAACGATTATCTATTTTCGTTTGCCAGAATTTGAAAGGGCAGCTAAAAGGATTGGCGAGCTGATTCAATGCACAAATATTTTATTTGCTGGCGAATCACAAGAATATTTTAATAATTGGAATGATTCGGATATATCAATTTTGCTAGGCGAAGATTACGAACCGTTTGCTTGCAGATAATTAAAGAAGGAAGGAATATGGAAATTTCACAAGAACTTATTAATAAAATTGGAAACTTTTTTGAAGAGCACAAATGTGCCGAAGTCTGTTTTTTAGACATAAGAGAAAAAAGCTCATTAGCCGACTATGTACTCTTAGCCACCGTTTCTAGTTCGGGGCATTTGAGAGGGGTTTTAAAACATCTGTATGCGTTTTTAGCAGAAAATGGAATAACTCCACGGGTAATGCAAAAAAAAATCCAGCAGGAGAACTGGATTTTTTTGGATTGTCATTTTTTGTTATTTCACATTATGAATAAAGAAGCCAGAGAGTATTATCAGTTAGAGAATCTCTGGTTTGATGCTAAGGTTGTTTATTCGTCGTAGTCGTCGTAATCTAAGGAGTCGTCGTAATCGTCGTAGTCTTCTTCCTCTTCTTCTTCGTCCTCATCTTCTTCATCTTCATCGTACTCGTCATCGTCATAATCGCTTATTTCGTCGGTGATTGTATTTCTAAATGAATTTTCTGGGTCAAAGTAATTTTCCTCGTCATCTTCATCGAATTCTTCGTAATCATCCTCTTCGTCTTCAAATGTAGTGAACTCGGGGTCTTTGTAACCAATATGTAAATCTTCTAATAATTCTAATTGTCGCATTTGTTTTACTCCTTATATTTTATATAAAATTAGATTCCAATTATGTCAACAACTTTTTTTAAAAAAAAGCAAATTATTTTTAAAATATGCTATAATGAACCATGAAAAAAATATTTTTGCCATCTCCTTGCAAAATTAATTTACATCTAGATGTAGGTGCACGGAGACCCGATGGTTTTCACAATTTAAAGTCTATCTTTCATCTTGTTTCGCTGCATGATCTAATTGAAATCGCGTATGAAGAATCGACAGGAATGAGTCAAGTTTTCTTGGATTTAATAGGGGTTTCGCCTTGTCCCCCAGAAAAGAACATTGCCTATTTAGCAGCTCATTTATTTTTGAAGGAAGCTAGAATATCGGCTACGGTCAAAATTCGATTAGAAAAACGCATCCCGGCTGGGGCAGGGCTAGGAGGCGGTTCTTCAAATGCTGCTGCTATATTGCTAGGGTTAAATAGCCTTTCTTCGCGACGATTATCAGAGGAAAAATTGAATGAATTAGCGGCAACATTAGGTTCTGATGTACCTTTCTTTTTGATGGGGGGCGCTGCACTTGTAACGGGTAGGGGGGAATTTGTTTCTCCCTTAACTCCTTGCCAAGGGTTGCCAATTCTTATTGTTGTGGCACCCGTGCATGTGAGTACAGGAGAGGCCTTTGCTTTGCTTGATGACCAAAAAGCCTATTCCGACACCTTATCGGATTCGTTTTTAGACTCGTATCTCTCTAGCGATATTGGAAATTGGAACTTTTTTAATAGCTTTCAAGGGGTTATTTCTGCAAAATATAGTGAAATTTCCAATGTTATTGATGAGCTTAAGGTGTCAGGTGCTCAGTTTGTCTCTATGAGCGGTAGTGGGAGTGCAGTATATGCCATATATGAGAACGAGAAATTGCTAAAAAAGGCAAAAAAAAGACTAAAAAATGATTTATTATCAATATACGCCGAAAAAACAATTGAGAAATTTATAAACTGCATGTAAAATTTACTTAGATTGTTAGAAAAAGAGGTTTATGTGAAAATTACAGATGTTAGAGTTCGTAAAATCAGTTCAGAAGGTAAGCTAAAGGCTTATGTTACTGTAACATTCGATGATTGTTTTGTCATTCATAATGTTAAAGTAATCGAAGGAAAAAATGGCGAGTTCATCGCTATGCCTAGCAGAAAGACTAAAAATGGGGAATACAAGGATGTGGCACATCCAATTCAGTCAAGTTTTAGGAATGATATTCAGGAAATTATTTTAAAGGCATACGAGGAATCAACGGACGAACCGGTTGCCGATCTAGATGATATTTCTGAAGAAATTATCTAATAGGTATTTACATTATTTTATAAATTTATTATAGTTATTTCATTAGCGAACACGATGGGGCGTCGCCAAGTGGTACGGCATCGGTTTTTGGTTCCGACATGCGTAGGTTCGAATCCTGCCGCCCCAGTATTTCTTTCAAGGAGAATGAATTATTATGGAAAATATTGTTTTAAATGCCGTTACTAGAAATGCAGGAAAGACAAACAGTAAACAATTACGAAATAGCGGAATGATTCCGGCAGTTGTCTATGGTGGAAAAAGCGAAATAAGTGTAGCTGTCTCTGCTCAAGAATTTAATGCAAAATTTAAGATCATTTCCGAAAGTCAAATTATTCAATTAGCTGTTGCCGACAAAAATTATCAAGTTATTATAAAAGATTATCAAAAAGATTTTATGCGAGACAAAATGATCCACATCGACTTTTTAGAATTAACAAAAGGTCATGAGCTTAAAACACACATTCCATTAAAGGTTGTGGGTGCAGGTTCAACTCCTGGTGAAAAATTAGGTGGGATTTTGGATGTTGTACAACACGAATTAGAAGTTGTTTGTTTGCCAAAAGATCTTCCATCCGAAATTGAAGTTAACGTTTCTGAATTAGGTTTAGATATGGCATTCCACGTTTCAGATTTAAAAGTGCCTGCTGGTGTAAAAATTCTTAATTCTGTAGACACTGTCTTAGTTGTTATTAATCATCCAAAGGGTGAAAAGGCAGAAGCAGTAGAAGAAACTACAGAAGCATAAATAAAATTATGGACTTACTTTTAGTAGGACTCGGAAATCCAGGCCGGCAATATGATGCAACTCGTCATAATGTCGGCTTTGATTTTATAGAGCACCTTTCAAAAAAATATGACATCCACTTAAAGAGAGCTCTTTTTCTTCCTGCTCAGGTGGGGAAAGGCATAGTCGATACTAAAAAATGTATTCTTGTAAAACCTCAAACTTATATGAACCGATCTGGCGATATTTTTCCTAAAATTTTTAATCAAACAAATACGACAAAATCGAATTTACTTGTTGTTTGCGATAATTTAGACTTACCTGTGGGCGAAGCTCGCCTCAAATTAAAGGGGAGCAGTGGCGGACAAAAAGGGTTAAAGTCGATTTCGGCGAAGATTGGGACAGAGGACTTTATGCGCTTGTTTATTGGAATTGGGCGCCCAGAGTCCCGCGATGGAGTTGTCGGGCATGTATTGTCAAAGCCAAATAGAGCAGACCAAGAGAAAATAGCTAACCTCATCGATTTTATCTCTACGCGTTTGTTTCAAATTGAGCAAAATGGAATCGAGTGGGTCATCAATGAAATCAATTCCCGAAGAGCAGATTAATTTTTTATTTCCTTCATTAGAGTCATTTCCTTCCCTCGATTCCCATTTTGAACTATGGATTAAGCAACATCTTGGCTTGTATAAATCGCTTATGTGCGGAAAAGTGCTTGTGGCTTTTTCGGGGGGGCCCGATTCCACCGTCTCGCTTCTTAAATTATTTCAGCTATATCCAAAAAATATTATCGCTTTTTATTATAATCATAATTTACGCCCAAAAGACGAAGTGCTTCATGAAAAGGAATTTGTAAATCGGCTAACCGAATTTTATCGGATACCGCTTTTTACCGCAGAGGCTGCACCTAATGCGATTTTATCTAAAGCGAAAAATAACTGCGCTAGTATCGAATCGGTAGCACGCGAATTTCGTTACGAGGCTCTCCTTTTAAAAATTGAGGAACTAAGAGCAAGTGGAATTGAAGATCTCTCTATAGTGACAGGCCATCATAAGGATGATTTTGAAGAAACAGTGGTTATGCGATTTTTGCAATCTTCGTCTGTTCGGGGGTTAGCCGGATTTACTAATTCAGATTTTATTTATCGCCCACTTATCATCTACAAAAGAGACGAAATTATGCAGTGGCTTAACCAACTTAATCTAAATCCGATAGTCGATTCCTCAAACGACGATATCGCTTTCTATAGAAATCAAATTAGACATCAAATTATGCCTATTCTAAAGTTTAATCAACCATCTTTCTCTAAAAACATCAAACTATTTACAGAAAAAATGCAGTTACAAAATGAGGCAAATGATTTTTATTTAGCTCCTTTTTATCAACAGGTAGAAGAATATAATTCTTCAAAATCCCAAATAAGAATTCCGCTAGATCTGCTCTTTACTTTACCCCTAGCGTTGCAAGTCGAAGCCACAATGACTTTTATCAATTCACTTAAAAAGCGGGGGTGCGAATCACGAATTTCCTGGCGTGCAGTTAAAAATGCATTGTCTTCGATAAATACGACAAAAAGCACCGCTTCTTATTTAATTTGGCAGGGGATAGAGCTGTTTGTGGCGCAAAGGCATCTAGTTCTTGAGTCTAAG
>CAYJGX010000043.1:0-16299 GCA_964369795.1 uncultured Spirochaetaceae bacterium | reverse complement strand
ATTGAATTAATGGCAAAAACATTAAAAAAACTCTATTTAGGAGGTAAAAAAATTGATAAGGGATATCGGTTAATTGAGTTTGAAGCGTTTTTAATAAAAGTATGATGGCGTTGTTGCGGTTTTTATGAATTTCTACACCCGAATGACCACCTAACAAGTCCCTTACATCAAATTGGTAAATAAAAGGAAAGCAATCCTCCTCTTCAACAAACTCTTTTTTAAACAAGAGAGTTTCACCTCCCGCACAACCCACACAAAACTCCCCTTCATCCTCCGAATCCAAATTAATGAGTTTTTTTCCGCGTAAAAAACTAGGCTCTAATTCGAGTGCTCCCGTTAGACCCACCTCTTCGTCCACAGTAAATAAGAGCTCTATCGGACCTGAATTCATCTCTTCTTCTAAAAGAGCCAGTCCCATTGCCAAAGCCACCCCGTTGTCAGCACCTAAAGAGGTCTCCTTTGCACTGAGCCACCTCACACCATCAACCTCATCAACCTGCAAGTGCAAAGGATCCACATCGAAATTGTGCCGACTGCCGCCCTCTTTTTCGCAAACCATATCCACATGCCCTTGAAGAATAATCGGCTCGACGGCTTCAAACCCCGCAGCGGCCTCTTTTCGAATCATCACATTCCCGCGAGCATCCTGATGCCATTTCCAGTTTCGAGAAACCGCCTTTTCTATTAAATATTTACAAATAAGAGCCTCGTTACCGGAGGCTCTTGGGATTGCAGAAATTTCGTTAAAAATTTTCCATAGGGTCATTATTCTGTTCGTCCTAATTTTTGCATAAAAATTTCTTTTTCACGTCCTTCTAATGCAATTTCTTTTCCTTCAAGCAATGCATTGACCGCTTCAATTTCCCCTTTAGAAAACATTTTACCGTCTCGCATATATTTGTTAAAAGCCTCACATGCTACAGGACAAACCTTCGATGCTACATCAAAAAGAACATTTGCATAATCGCGAATTTCCTTTTGAGCATGGCCATCCATTCGTAATTGCAAAAAGTGAAAAAGATTTCGTAAATCAATTTGCCAGTACCATTCGGTATATAAACTTAATGGCAAATTAACACGTGCAAGCTCCCGAGCCACTCCGTCGGCAATAAGCGCTTCGTAGTTTTTATAAATATCTTTTTGCTCCGAATCGAGTGCAGCAATCACCTTTTCGATTATTTCTTGAGGAACATCGTCAACCGATCGTCCTTGTTTGTTGTTCGTGCTTTGGAATGCGACATCCTCTTTTGCTGGAAGATAAAAATCGTCTTTCATGATTGAATATCTACCAGAAATTTCGTTTAATCGAGCCGTTCTATGTCGAATCCATTGGCGCGCAATAAAAATCGGCAACTTAATATGAAAGGTTAAAACAACTTGTTCAAAGGGTGAAGAATGTTGATTTCGTAGCAAATATTCAATTAGCCCCTTATCTTCACGAACCGTTTTTGTGCCATCTCCATACGAGACACGCGCAGACTGAACAATTCGGCTATCGTTTCCCATGTAATCGACTAGTCGAACAAAACCCTTATTTAATACTGGAATTTCCTTGTCTAAAATTGCCTCTGCCTCTGGACTATAACAATGCGCCATCTTTTTACTCCTCTTCTTATTTTATATCAAAATTTTCGATATTTCTCAATTCAAATGCATTAAAATTTAGTGAATTTTGATTGCTAAAAGTTATGCTCTCGCCTGAACCTATAACAATGGTTGGTATCTCTGGGAAATTATAGTCGATATTATAATTTTTGTAAAATTCAAAAACCTCTGAATCTGCCGATTTCGTATAGTAAACCGCTCTTACCATTCGGGTTTCGTAATCCTCATCATACTCTACATCATAAAAATAATTGATTTCTTCATTTCCATCTGTGTTTGTAAAAAAAGTGGTTCGTACTTGGAGCCCCTCAGAATATTCAGAAAGAAAGGCTCGCACAAATTCTTCATTCTTTAGCTGATAGCTTTCTATTTTTTGTACCATTTTGGAAGTGTTACTTTCATATGAATATCGATCTTCCCGAGTGTTTATCGGCGGATTGACTTCTACTCCATTATTCACTGTCGAGAGTGTTCTTTTTATGGAAATCCTTTTTTTAGAATCAAATTCATATTCGATAACTCGCTTTGCAATATAATTTGTTGGGAAATTGTTAGGCTCGTAAACATATTCTGCAATAGGTCGATGATTTTCATCTGACTCTGTTAAGATTATTTCTAAAGTTCTAGCCTCTGTTTCGTTTGGGAATTTTAATTGAGACAATTCTTTTTCCCATTTTAAATCGCCAGAATAATAATATTTATATCCTTGCTTTATTTCAGTTTCATTATAATCCCAGTACAACTCTGTCAAATGGAGTTTTTGCTCATACATTGCGGGTGCACTCCAAATTCCCCACTGATTCCCCGTCCCAGGGTTGTTTACAGAGACCCTCCACCAATAATAGCCAACAGGTAACTTTTGTAAATATTCGCTAAGCGTATCTTCCTCCCACGCTTCTCCTAATTTGTACGAAAATTTACCAATTTCTGCTGTTGCATGATTTAATGTCTCATACTTTATGTAGTGTGAGTTGAAGTTTGATGATAATGCTAATTGAAAGGCATATATTGAGCCCTCTGGACATGCCTCCCAGTTAAAAGTAGGATAGGGTGCTTTTTCTAAAGAAATTGGATAAAGAGGTCTCGTTGCATTTTCACCATATGTTGTTTCGTACCCTAAGTACAAAGAAGAAGCTGGATCGATAGGATTATTAAAATCACGACAGGCAAAAAATGATGTTAGCAAAACACTACAAATAATCACTTTAGCGTAAAATAAATATTTCATCTTTTTTTTCCTCAAATAAATGATACCTGTCTAACTCTTTAGCACTTTCTCCCTCTAAAAAATAATAGGAAGAGGCAGCGGCAATTCCTATTCCCGCAACAGAAAATAAGTACTTAAAGAGATCTGCCGTTTGTGTCGCCCCTCTTAAAATCTTTGCATCCGATGATTGTCCTGCTTGTTGATATTGATTATAAAAGTAATCGCTTAAATAAAAAGAAAGCCCACCAAGAGCAAGCGAGGATAATCCTCCAAGAACCATCATCCCTCCCTTAAGGTCATTTTCCTTTCGTTCTTTCATAAGTTCATTGTAAGTTTTTACTATTCTTTCTTCTTCTTTTTCGTTAATATAATCTTCTCGTTGCTCTAGTAATACGGTCATTCGTGAATCTACTAGAACTTCATGTGTGTTTGAAAAAAGAGAAAAGGGAAGGGCAAATATCAACAAGAGGGTTATTAACTTCATTTCTTTAATAATAAAAGAAAAAAGCCATTACGTCAAACGCAATGGCTTATTATTTGTATTAATCAACAGAATTATTCTGCAACTGCTTCTTCTGCTTCCATTTCTGCGGCGGCTGCTTCCATTTCTGCTTGCATAGCAGCTTGTTCAGCGGCTGCCTTTTCGTTTAATTTTTCTCGGTAGTAGTTAACTGATTCCATACTAGTAATTTCATCGCTAACTTGTTGAAAAAAGTTTCTATTATCTTGATTTTGTCCTAGAACAGCATTTTCAATTAGACCTTTAATTTCTTCAAGTGCAAGCTCTTCTGATTCTGATTTCTTATTTAATTTAACAACCGCAACAAAATTAGTTCCTTGAAGAACTTCTGATACAGCCTCTACTTCTAATGCAAAAACCTTCTCTACTTCTTCTGGATTTAATCCAAATGCATTGTTTACATTAAACTGAAGAAATTCTGCTTTCGTCTCTTCTGAATAGGTATCAGAATATTTTTTAGCAAGCTTATTGAAATCTGCACCAGAAGCTAATTCCGCAATAACTGTATCTGCATTAGCTAGTGCTTCGTCTTGAGAAATCCCTTCTCCGCCTTCTGCCATTTCATTTACATAGTTTATTACAATCACAGACAAATCTGCTAATTCTGGTTTAACAAAATATTGTTGTCGTGTATTTTCATAAAATTCTGTAACTTCTTCTTCTGTTGGTTTTGCGGCCCCTTTCTCAATTGCCTTTACACTATAAAAAGTGTTAATTAGCATATCTTCTGCAAATCTTTCAGCCATAAACCCTTCTGGGAAACCGTTTTTCTTATCTAAATCTATGAAAAATTCTTCAATTGAATCAACATCATTTTGAAAAAGAATTAAAGCTTCTTGTGCAGCAACAAAACTTTCATCTACTGCAATACCAGCTTCTGCAGCCAAAACTTTAATTTTAGCAGCATGAATTTTTTGTTCTACAGAATTGTCAATAATTCTTGATGCTGTATCTGCAAGCTCTTCTGGAGCTGGTTTTGTTCCTTGAGCCTCATACGAGTCTAAAGTTTGTTTCATTCCTAATTCGTATTCAATTTGAATATCTGCATTAGTAATATTTATTTCTCCTACTGTTGCAAGGATTTCATCTGGTCCGCCTTCTAGTGCAGGAACTTTAACCCCTCCACAAGATACAAGTGTTAAAATGGCAATTAATAAAACCGCCAATAGGTTTTTTGAGTTTATTTTCATAAAATTCTCCTTAAGTGTGGCTAATTATAGCATATAACTTTAATTTTGGGCAAATTAATATTTCATTTTTTTTTATTAAATACTATAATAATAAAAAAATTCGAGGAACTTCATGTTATTTTCAAGTACACGAGATTCAAATAATATTGCCGATTTTAAGACGGCTATTTTTAAAGGACTTGCCTCCGATGGAGGCTTATACTTCCCCGTTAAACAACCAGACTTAAGTTCGGTCTATAATAGCTTTTCTCCCTCCCACACATTTAACGAAATTGCTTCACAGGTCACATGGAACCTTTTAAAAGATGAAATTTCATTAGGACAGGCGGAATCTATTTGTAACAATGCTTTCGACTTTGTACCAGAATTTAAAAATTTAACAGAGGATCTATCTATTCTTGAACTTTATCATGGTCCCTCTGCTGCTTTTAAAGATTTTGGCGCCTCATTTTTAGCTTCCGCAATGGAAAGTTTTCTCCAAAACGACGATACACATGCCATCATCTTAACTGCGACAAGTGGCGACACGGGGAGTGCAGTTGCACGGGCCTTTTATAAGAAAAAAAACATCGATGTCGTCATTTTATATCCCTCAGGTCGCGTTAGTCCTCTTCAAGAAAAACAATTAACCACCCTTGGTGCAAATATTCATGCACTAGAAGTAGAGGGCTCCTTCGATGACTGCCAACGCATGGTCAAAGAAGCCTTCACTAATGATGCCATCAATTCAAAATTTAACCTAACAAGCGCAAACTCCATCAACCTCGGGCGACTTGTTCCTCAATCCTTCTATTACACCTGGGCATGGGCTCAACTTAAAGATTGCTTCGGAGGCGAGAATATCCATTTTTGCGTTCCTAGTGGGAACTTTGGCAATTTAACCGCCTGCCTCCTCGCAAACCAATGGGGAATGAAATCTGGACACCTTATCGCTGCAACCAATCGAAACAACGTCGTTCCCGAATTCTTAAAGACGGGCACCTATCAGCCTAGAGCCTCCGTCTTAACCCCCTCAAACGCCATGGACGTCGGCGCCCCTAGCAACTTCGAGCGAATGCAACAAATCTATCCATCTAACACAGCCATGCAAAAAGAGATCTCGGGGTACTGGTACTCCGACGAAGAGACAATGGCGGAAATCAAAACGGTATACGAAAACGAAAAATACTTTATTTGCCCCCACACCGCAGTCGGGCTACTCGCTAGCAAAGAGTGGCTATCAGAAAACAAAAACGCAAATCAAAAAGTGGTGACCCTTTCGACTGCTCATCCAGCAAAATTTCTTGAAATCGTGGAAGAAGCGCTTGGTCTTCAGCCACCTCTTCCGAAACAGCTTCAATCGCTCATCAACAAAGAGAAAAAATCAATAAAAATCAGCAACACCCTAGAAGACTTGGTAAAAACTCTAAAATCGCTCTTTTAGCAACTTGACAATTCCACAATACAATGAGAACCTTAATCTATGAAACATTCATTCCTTTTGTTCTTGTTTTTACTATTGCCTCTTGGACTTTTTTGCGACGAAACGATCAACTTTCAACCTTTAATTGACTACATTTACTGTGCTCCCGAACAGGAGCCAGAAGTTATCCCTACATTAGACCCATCCCAAATAGATCTTATCTCCAACTCTCAAAAAGCTCTCTATTATTTATACCTCGGGCGAATTTCACAAAAAATTAAAACGCTAGACGAGTACAAGCTTTTTTTCCAATATACAATTAAAGCCAACATCACAAAACTCAAAAATTTTACTTCAGACCTTCCTCTTACACTTAGCTACTATGAATCCGCCATCGCCTTTATCAATGCAGCGATCAACGAAGACCCATCAGCAGAAAATATTGCAATTAAAGCCGAAATCATGAGTTACTACGGGCTCCTTGGCAACCTAGGACATATTATGAAAAATGGAACATCGATTGCTCCCCTTGTTAAAAGATCTTTAAAGTCAGACAGCTCAAATCTTCGCGCATTAACTGCACTTATCTACACAAAGGCCTTTTCTCCACCTATTGTAGGCGGAAATCTCAAAGAAGCCAAAACACTATTAGATCGCCTTCCATACGAGGCATTATCTAAAGATCAACAATACAATGTCAACACAACTCTCACTTATTACTATTTAAAAAACAAAGACGAAAAAAATGCCCAACTCCATTTAGAGCGGGCAAATTCAATTTATCCTGACAGTATCCTTATATTCGTTTTAAGAGAGCTTAAGCTATAAAAGCCTTTATAGCTGCAAGCAACTCTTTATAATTGAGCGCGACCCCAACAGAGGGATTTTCTTCTACAATGCTCTTTGGAGGGCAAAAGAAGATCCCTGCGTCGGCGGTTAAAATCATCGTTAAATCGTTATACGAGTCCCCCGCCGCAAAAGTTTGAATATTGATGGCTCCTAACGCATTAATAGCACAACGTTTTCCATCTTGTTTTCTAATTGTATAATCTTCGATCATGTTTGTACTTGGATTGACCACTAGCGAATTACAAAAAATAGTAGGGTAGTCAAGTTGTTTCATAAGTGGTGCGGCAAATTCTTCGAATGTATCCGAAAGAATGATTACCTGTGTTAAACTTCGCAATTCTGCCATAAACTCTTTAGCCCCTTCTAGTGGTTCCATTTGACTTATGACCGTTTGAATATCCGCTAATGTTAAACCATTTTCTTTTAGAATTTCGATTCTGCTTTTCATTAGTACATCGTAGTCGGGTTCATCTCGTGTTGTTTTCTTTAAGGCTTCAATCCCAGTTTTTTTTGCAAATTCAATCCAAATTTCTGGAACTAAAACACCTTCTAAATCTAAACAAACTAATTTCATTCTTTTCTCCTAACCTTTATTGAGTTTATTAAGCAACCATAGAATATTTTTTTGGACGATTTTACTAGAATCTCCTTTCAATTCCTCTATAATTTCTGGTTGCTTTTTGCTTAATTCTTTAAATTTTTCGATCGCAATCATACGTATCGCACCATTGTTGTCTCGTGTAGCAAGAAGAATTCCTTTGTGCGCATAAATAGTATCGATGACTAGTAATTTTTGTAGCGCTGAACTTCTTAATTCAGAAGATTTACTCTTTAAAGCGCCAATCACATTATCAATAAAACCAGTTCGATACAAAATTTCACAAATTATCTTTCGTGATCCATCGCCTGACTTTAATGCATCTAGTAAAACTTCTTGATCATCCATTCCTTTATATCGGAAGTATTGACAGATTGTTTTTTTACTTGGCTCTGTCGCGGCTGGATAGAGTTCCACTAAGTGGCCACCAATTTTTGCGACCTCTTTTGTCATTAGATTCGCAAAGATAGAATCGTATAATGGAAGTAGGGTATTTACTGCGTTTATCAAAATTTCTTCTGATCTCGGACAGTTAGAAGATCCTAATCCTTTTAGTAGCGACTTTTTAACAACGATAAGTTCATTTGGATCGAGTAAAGATTTATTGACAAATTCAATTTGGTTTTTATCTGCGGAGGTGGCAAGCATCTGCGCAACATGCAGGCGAACATCTTTATCTGGGTCGTTCATTAAATGAGTAATTGTTTCATAAAAATCGGGCTGTTTAAAACGATACAATCCCGTGATTGAAGCATAGCGAATTTTCGCTGAACTCGTTTCTAGCCCTTTCTTGATATTTTTGACGAAAGGCTGATGTCCTGTCACATATAAATTTAGGATGATGTTTGTTGATGTGTGAGAATCTAGGTTTTGTAATATTTGCAATACCGTTTCGATAAATAAATCTTTTGAATAGGTATAAAGATTTTCTACCACCTCTTTTTGTGCCTCAATGTCAAAAAGTTCTAGGTTTTCTAAAATATATTGAAAGCAAAATTCGAGTTTTTCATTTTTGAAATAATGGATTGCATTAAGGCGTACTTCCCATGGAAGTTCTTCTTCACTCTTTAAAATTCTGATAAGAGAGGGTACAACTAATTGTTGTGGCATTCGTTTAACAAGTTGAAGTAGATCTTCTCTATAAGTGATATTTTTATTTTTTATTAAAGCGATAACTTGCTCTAAGAAGACGACATCGGCATTTTCTGGAATATATTTTAAAATCAACTTTGCCAAGTTTTCATCATATTTTACTTTTTGAAGCTCGCTTTTTAGCACATCTAGCGCCGCTTCTGTACCCCTGAGTTGAATACATTCTAGTGTTTTTTCGTAAAGGTCGCTTAGCATTGGGTTGATAATTTCTTCTTCTCGTAGTCTAAAAACCGATTGTGCCAATGGTTCAATATATTTTCGATCCCCTAAATCGACTAAGAGCATCGCTCCACATTTTAGAGCGCCTGGATTTCTGCTATTACATAAAACACCCATAAATCCATCAGAATAAACTTCAAGAGCACATTTTAAAAGCGTGTAGGCGTGATTTAATTTTCGAACATCGTTTACATCTACGGTTTGTATTAGCTTATTAAGTCCATTTGTTTCGTTTAAAAAGTCGGCTGCATATAGACGCAATTCCAAGTTTTCAGTCGTTAAAATATCAAATGCTATTTTTTTATCTATTTCTAAGGAGGGATCAAAGTTTTCTGCAAAATGTTTTTGTTGCCAGCTCGTTAGTGATTCAAAGTTTGGAACATACGAAGTTTGATACTCGTTGACAATTATTTCTTTTACCACTTTACGAATCTTTCGTGATGGGTCGTTTAGCAGGCGATTATACAAAGCAGTATAGAGGAGTTCTTTGTTTTCTGTTTCAATTTTTTGAATCATGAGTAGTCGAATTATATCGTAGTGATCCTCAAATGCTTCCCATTTTTTTTCTGAACCGATTTCTCCATCTTTAACAAATGCTAGTATTTTATAGGCAAACCATCGATCGTCTGGCGAAGTTGAATCACTTAACCGACAAATTTCTGAAATATCTTCGCGTAACAGTTCGAGCGCTTTCTCTCCATCGAACTCTTTCATAAAAGCCTGTTTTGCTAAGGCATTGATAACAAGATCCTTTTTCTGTTCTTGTGCATAGTTTAAGAAGATAGATTGTAGGGCGGGTTTTTCAAGAACCGCATTAAAAGCATCAAGAAGTCCGCTTTTTGTCGAGAAGCGAAGCACTCGTTTAAGACGATTTGGTGTTATCCTACGATTTAAAGAGGCAATCCATAAGCAACTCATTCCAATATTTTCTGGCAATAATGCATCGTGGTGTGAAGCAATTTTTTCGATTAATCCAGAGTAGAGGAGTAGTGTTCTTTGTGAAAACTTTCGTTTAAATGTCTGAATATGTAAAGAATCATTGATACATAAATTTAATTCTTTCGCAATATATCTTCTTCTAACCAATATCACGATGAAAGCAATTAAACCAATCGCCAACATCGGCGTTAACACATAAAAAATAACTAATTTATTCAACATAATTTTTCCCTGATCCTTCCTTGGAGTGTTGCATCAACCAATTTAAGATATCTTCAAATACTTCACGATAAAATATTTCCTTTAATATTTCGTGACGTCCATTTTCGTAAAGTTTTATATTTACATCTTCTATTTTGTTTTTTTTGTATTTTCGATATAGCTTTAAAACACCTTTCCCCATATTGCCACACGGATCTTTGTCTCCTGCAATAAAAAAGATGGGCAGACTTTTTGAAACTTTTGCGATCGCTTTTGGATTTAATGATTCGATCACAAGGGAATATAGATCCCGATAAAATGAAGACGAACAATGAAAGCCGCATTTTGAATCTTCTATGTAGAGATTTACTTGATCTTCGTCGGAGGAGATCCAGTCATAGGGAGTGCGTGCTGGCTTAAATTTTGTATTAAAGCTACCAAGAGAAAGTCCTTCTAAAAGAGGGCTGTGTTTTTTTGCGCCTATCTTTTTAATAATAATCGTTGCTAATGTACGGCCTATTTTTGCTAGCCACGCAGGCACTGTAGGTGTTCCACAAAGTATCGCCCCATCGATTTCGTTAGAATTTTCGTTTATAAAGCACCTCACCACAAGGGATCCCATACTGTGTCCCATAACAAATAGGGGCGTCTCTGGATTTTCCGCACGTGCAAAGTCGACTACTTTCTTAAATTCGTCTACCACTTTTTGCCATCCATCTTTTTCTGAAAAAAAGCCATAACTCTCTGGCTCGCTAGCTGTTTCTCCGTGACCACGATGATCATATAAATAAACTGAATAATTGTTTTCTGATAAAAATTCAGCAAAAGAAAAGTATCGTTTATGGTGCTCTGCCATGCCATGTGCAACAACAAGGACTGCCTTAGGTTTTTTTGTTGGAAATACAGTTCCTTGTAGTTGAATGTTTTCCTCGCCCTCTACCATAAATTGTCTCTTTTTTAAACCAAACATAAATACTCCTATTTTACTCTAATAGTATATTCTATATTTTCGGAAAAAACACCTTTTTCTTTTAAAAAAAAAGAGTTATCATGTCTATATTATGAATATAATCTTATTTTCAAACGAAGAATTGCAAGAAGGGATCCTCGCTATCGATTTCCGCGCGGTACACATTTTAAAAGTTTTAAAACTATCTGTTAATGACACGTTTTCTGCTGGCATATTTAACAAAGAGAAAGGCATTGCCACCTTACTAAAAACTGGGGTTCGTCTTTTTTTTAGCTTTGAACCCAAGGGGAAGGCTTTTCCCTTAGCTCCCATTACCCTTATTTGTGGCCTGCCTAGACCCCCAGTCGCAAGACGAATTTTAAAAGATGCGGTTACGGCGGGCGTGCAAACCATTCACTTCGTTAGCGTAGAAAATGGCGAGAAATCTTATGCCCAAAGCAAGCTATGGACGAGCGACGACTATAAAACCGCTATGCTAGAGGGCGCAATGCAAGGAGGCTCTGTATATTTTCCAGAACTTTTTCATTGGCAATCAGTCTCACATTTTTTTAAAAAGAATTCTTTTGACGGCGATCGTCTTATTTTAGACAATCCCACAGGAGCAATCGCTTTATCCGATCATGTGGAAAATAATAAATCGACAAAAGAAACGGTGCTTGCAATAGGTGCCGAAAGAGGGTGGACCGACAACGAGAGAAAACTCTTTGCGGTTAATGGATTTGTTCCAATTACTCTTGGTCCTCGTATTTTGCGAACCGAAACAGCAATCACCGCCTCTATTTTGATAACTCAGAATATAAAGAAAATTTAATTAAAGATTTTTTTGCAACTCGGCAACTTTATCCAATTTTTCCCAAGAGAACTCATCGCGGCCAAAGTGACCGTAAGTAGAAGTGGCCCGAAAAACAGGTTTTTGCAGCCCTAAGTTTGATATTATTCCTGCAGGAGTTAAGTCAAATACTTTCTCGATAATTTCTTCTATTACATTTTCGGGGATTTTGCCAGTTCCAAAGGTATTCGCCATGACAGAAACGGGTGTTGCGACGCCAATGGCGTATGCTAATTGCACCTCGCACCGTTGTGCTAAACCTGCGGCAACAATATTTTTTGCAATATACCGAGCCATGTAGGCTGCCGAGCGGTCAACTTTTGTCGAGTCTTTCCCAGAGAAAGCCCCTCCGCCGTGTCTGCCCATTCCGCCATAGGTGTCTACAATAATTTTTCTGCCTGTTAGACCCGAATCCCCGTGAGGGCCGCCTACGACAAATCTCCCTGTTGGATTAATAAGGTAACGCGTTTTATCATCGATTAAACCACAATCGCCGATTGAAGGTAAGATAACCTTGTTTATGACATCTTCTTGGATTTGTTCTTGGGATACAGCTGTGCTATGTTGATGAGATACGACAATAGTATCGATATGTACAGGTTTAAAACCTTCGTAACGAACAGTAACTTGGCTTTTTGAGTCTGGACGCATCCAGTCAATTTCACCGGATTTTCTTTTGTCGGCAGCTAGTTTTAAGATTTTATGAGAAAGCATAATTGGCATGGGCATAAGTTCTGGGGTTTCGCTACACGCGAATCCAAACATCATGCCTTGGTCGCCGGCGCCTGCCTCTTTGAATAATCCCTCGCCGGCAGTTACTCCCATGGAAATATCTGGTGACTGGGTGTGGATGAGGTTTTGAACGCACATTGAATTTGCGTCTATTCCAAATTCGGGATTAACATAACCGATATCTGCAACCGTTTCACGGACTAACTTTTGAATATCTAATTTGGCATTCGTGGTTATTTCTCCACCGACAAGTACTAAACCTGTAGTAGAAAATGTTTCACAAGCTACGCGGCTTTTTGGATCTTCCTTTAAGCAGGCATCTAGGACTACATCGGAAACTTGATCACAGAGTTTATCTGGATGCCCTTCGCTTACTGATTCTGATGTAAAAAGATAGTTTTTATTCATTTTCTATTCCTCATTAATTTATAGCCTTTTTTTAGTAAATTTTCAAGTCGAACATAAGGCAATTATTGACATCTGCACATTTAATGTCTAAAATGTTTTAATGGAGTTATAATGAATCAACTAATAATCCCTGCACTTTCTGCATTTATTTTGAATATGATTTTAACACATTGTATTATCAAACTAGCACTTAAATATCATTGGTATGACACAATCAATGACCGAAAAATACATTCAGGCAATATTCCCCGCTTAGGTGGCGTTGGCATTTTTTTATCCTTCCTTTTTTCATTCTCTATTTTCTACTTCATCTTAAATAGAGAAACGCCATCTGGTGTTTTTGCAAATCCAGACCAAAACGCCATCAACTTAAAATTATTTGCACTCTATTTTTCGGTCTTTGTTATTTTTCTCATCGGTCTCATCGACGACTTCTCAGAACTAAAAGCAAAAGTCAAGTTTGTTATCCAAGTAGCTATTGCAATAACTCTTGTCTCCGCTGGGTTTATTTTCAAAGAAATTACCATTCCTTTTACTCAAATTTCAATTACGGCAAGTTGGATTTGCTATCCACTAACTTTTTTTTGGTATATTGGAGTTATTAATGCAGTTAATTTAATCGATGGGATGGATGGTTTGTCTGGGGGTACCTCCTTTCTTTCTGCCATCTTCTTCGCAATTGTTGGAATCATCATCCATGATTTCTTTTTGTCATATATATGTTTTATCTTTGCTTCATCCTTACTTGCATTTTTGTTTTTTAATTTTCCTCCTGCAAAAATATTTATGGGAGATTGCGGAAGCCTCTTTTTAGGAACTCTTCTTGCAATATTTCCAACGACTATCCGAACCGAAGGTTCCTCTCTTCAAGGTTGGGCTCTTCCAATAGCACTGCTTATCCTCATTGTTCCAATTTTTGATACAATTTCTGCTATATTCCGCAGAGTTATTATTAAAAGAGTTCATTTTTTTAATCCAGACAAAGAACATTTACATCATAAATTGCTGGCCATGGGACTAAGTTCAAAAAAAGCACTCTTTGTAATCTATAATATCTGTCTAACTGGCGGCTTATTTGGCCTTGCTATCGTGAAGCAACCTCATTTTGCTTCTATTATTTTGACCATCGCAATTTGCTTTTTTATTATTCTATTTTCTATTATCAGCCTACTTTACCACAAAAAAAGAAAGGCTTCCGCTTAAGGAAACCTTTCTTTTTAAAATTATTAGTTATTACTTTGAAAAAAGACCCGAACTCGTTTATAAAGCCCTTCGCCTTCACTCACGGTATGAATATCATCATACTCATTGAGTGTTGTATGTATTATTCTTCTTTCATATGGGTTCATTTGATCTAAAAGCCTAGATCCCTTGGATTTTTGAACTTGAATAGCGGTTCGCTCTGCCAAACTTTCTAAGCTTTTTTCTCGTTTATTTCGGTAATCCTCAATGTCTAGTAAAAACTTAACATTATCCATATCTAGTTTACCCGCAAATACATTTACAAGCAGTTGAATTGCATCCAAATTTTTTCCTTTCTTTCCAATAATTATACCAGAATCATTACTTACTATATTGATTCCAATTTTATTATCTTCTTTCAAATAAATTGAACACTCTCCAGGATATCCCATTTTTTCCAAAAGTTCTTCTAGAAAGTCCAAAATTATGTCTGTTTTTTCATCCGATTCAAGAACCACCTTAGGTGCAGGAGCAACTTCACTGCTACTACTTTCCTGAGACACTTCCTCGTCTGCCGAAGACTCGTCTTCAATAACGACTCTAATTTTTACTGGACCCTTTTTGAAAAGACCTTTTCCTTCTTCTAGAATTTCTACATCTAACTCATCTTGATTGAGCCCTAATTCAGCAATTGCTTTTTCAATTGCCTCTGCTCGAGTTTTTCCTTCAAATTCTCTTATCATTTATTATGCTCCTTTAAGCGTTTTTTATCTTACTTCCCTTACTTTGAGGGCCTTTTTTTATTTTATTTGATGCGCTGTTTTTTTCGCCTTTTTTGTCGGGTTTGTTTTTAATAAATTTATTAAAATAATATTGTTGTAAAATAGTAAAAAGGTTCATTGTTATCCAATAAACAAATAACCCCGATGGCGCACTATACAAGACAAAAAAGAAAATTAACGGCATGCCATATTGCATTAGCAACATTTGAGTTTGTTGTGGATCTGATTTTTTCTTTCCGGTATCATCGGTTGATTTTTGTTTTTTAGGTCGCATCATGATGGTCGAAAACATTTGTGTTGCAATATATATAATGGGTAGTAAGTTTAAACTTGTCCAACCAAGTAGCGGAAGGGGACTAGAAAAACTAAAGATTGCATCGGGTACAGACAAGTCGGTTATCCACCCAATAAATGGCTCACCTTTCATTTCGTAACTATTATTAATAAACGAGTAAATAGCAATAAGTATTGGCATTTGAATTAAAAGAGGTAGACATCCACCCATTGGATTGACACCTTCTGATTTATAAAGAAGTGCTGTTGCCGCTTGTAAACCTTGTGGATCGTCCTTGTATTTTTCCCTTAATTCTGTCATCTTAGGTCCAATTTCTTGCATCTTAGACATTGACTTACTACTTTTTGTTGTTAGACCGAATAGAGCTATTTTTAAAAGAATAGTAAAAATAATAATAGACCAACCCCAGTTGTTCACATTAAGGGTATAATTAATAAATCCAATTAGCTTTTCTATTATTACATTGAGCCCTAAAAATCCTTTGCTTGCCAAAGGTGAAAAATCTAAATCGGTTCGCCCAAAGGATTGTTGAGATTCTTTTAATACACCTGAATTTCTTGGCCCCATATAAAAGTAAAATTTGGAGTTAGTCGCTTTTAGGTTATTTTCATTAAAGGACGCTTGAGCAAGAAAAAATTCATTTTCATAAACCATTGATGCATTTTCGCTAGTAGTACTGACAGAATCACTTGCATAAAAAAGCTGGCTAGTTTGTTGTGGGATATCAGCAATAAATAGGAAATATTTCCCAGTTAATGCAACCCAATTCATTTTTTTGTTATCCATTCGTTCAACATAGTATCGAAGACCGTCCGATTCCGTTGTTGAATTTGCAATAATTTCTGAACGCATTAAATTTTTGCTTTCTACTTTGCCTTTCTTATTGATGTAATTTTCGTGAATGAGTCGTTCTTCTGCATACTGTGCATTCTTTTTAGAAAGTTTTTCGTATTTAGGACCCATTTGCGGACCATAATAGACAGAATATGAGTACCCCGATTCGCCAATATTAGGAATTCGATTGCCCTCTGTTTTAAATTCTACATTGAGTGTCCACATATACGAATCATTTAGAAGCGTATATGTTTTAATAATATTAACTGGTAGTTTGTCATTATCTAGAATGGTAGCATTAAATTGATGGATTTGTTGTGTTTCTGTTGATAGATTACTATATTGATAGATTGCTTTATCTGGATTTCGCCGGTCGTTTCCCCAA
>CAYJGX010000042.1:1823-16510 GCA_964369795.1 uncultured Spirochaetaceae bacterium | reverse complement strand
GTATCGACGCCTTTCATATTTTTTTTCCCGACCCATGGCCTAAGAAAAAACATCATAAACGCCGACTCCTTCAAAAAGAATTTGCAGAACTCCTTATATCAAAGTTAAAAGTAGGTGGGTATCTTGCTACGGCGACCGATTGGGAAGAATATGGTTTAGAACAACACGAATTATTTGAATCTTTACCGTCTCTTAAAGCAAAATATGAGGGTGGATTTTGTGATCGTCAAGAATTTCGGCCTCTAACTCGATTCGAACAAAAAGGAATCGATAAATCTCATAGACTTATAAATCTTGTTTACCACAAAAAATAGATTAGACAGTTTTTTCTTTCTGTGCTAAAATATTTATGCAAAGGGGTTTTAAATGAAAAAAATATTGATTATTAGCATTTTATTTTTAGTTGTTGGAAATTTGTTTTCCGTAGAGGAAAGAACTTTTTCTATCGCAGATTACGGCTATACTGTCGGAAATACAGAGGATGCCACACCTGCCATGATTGCACTACTAGAAGCGGTAGCGAAAGCAGATCCTAACATCAACAAAATCATCAATTTTCCACAAGATACTTATCACTTTCTTCCATCGGAAAATCAAATTAGAAGATATTTTATCTCTAACCATGACCAGGACAATCCTAAATTTATGGCAATGCCATTAGAAAATTTGGAAAATCTCGTAATCGAAGGCAATGATTCTTTGTTCCTAATGGGAGGTCGAATGCTTCCTATTTCAATTATTTCTTCTAAAAATCTTGTTATTAAAAATTTAGATATCGATACAAAACAGCCTCAAATTGCGCAGGTGACTTTAAAAGAAAATTCAGGAGGAAAGGCCCTATTTGAAGTTCACGCAGATACGCCTATTTTAATTGAGGGGGGACGGTTGATGACAAGAGGAATCAACTGGGAAAATGCTCCTTTGTCATCTATTTGTTTTACGAAGAAAGGTCACATTGTCCCACAAACAAGTGATGTTGGCTGGGCAGGATTTTCTGGCAAATATATAAACGAGACAACTCTCCATATTCCATTTTATGACTCTTATGTAAAAAATGGTAAATTTACAGCTGGCACGTCGCTAGCTCTTCGTTCTTGGGCTCGTCCAACGCCGGGAGTCTTTATCGACGACTCAAAAGATATCAAACTAGAAAATGTGACGGTCCACTATGCCGAGGGAATGGGCTTGCTAGCGCAAATGACCGAAAATATTCATCTAAATGGTTTTAATGTCATGCCTCGTGAAAACTCGGGTAGGGTATTCACAACTCAAGCAGACGCAACCCATTTTTCAGCCTGTAAAGGCCTTATCTTATCAGAAAATGCTACCTATGAAGGAATGATGGACGATGCCATCAATATTCATGGAACTTATCTTAAAGTGACAAAGCGAGTTAACAATAATACTTTGCGGGTTCGTTATATGCACCCCCAAGCCTATGGATTTAATTGGGGAAATATAGGTGACGAAGTCCAGTTTGTAAAGGCTAATACAATGGAACTCGTTGGAACTATTAATACGATTAAATCTATTCGTTCACTAGATAATCCCATTGGTAATGGGGTTAAAATTTTTGAAATTACCTTTAATGAGCCCTTAGACAAAAAAGTACGAATAAACTGTGGGCTAGAAAATCTCACTTGGACACCCGAAGTTATTTTTAGAAATAATACAATCCGAAATAATCGGGCTCGAGGAACTCTATTTAGCACTCCACGAAAAACAATTGTCGAAAATAACTTCTTCGACCATACTTCAGGTGCTGCCATTTTACTCGCTGGCGACTGTAATGGTTGGTATGAAACGGGGGCCTGTAAGGAAATCATTATTCGAAATAATAAATTTGTAAATGCGCTAACATCCATGTTTCAATTTACCAATGCCATTATTTCTATTTATCCAGAAATTCCAATGCTTGCCTTCCAGAAAAAATATTTTCACAGCAATATTTTAATTGAAAACAATGAATTTGAAACTTTTGACCGACCTATCCTTTATGCAAAATCGGTGGACGGGATCGTTTTCCAAAATAATACAATAACTAAAAACAACGACTTTGTACCTTTTCATAATATGCCTTGGACTTTTCATTTAGAACGATGTACAAATGTAAAAGTCGTCTCTAATACTTTTGCAGGTGGTTACACCTTCGATCCAAAGAAAGATGTGAAACTAAAAAAATCATCGCCTATTGTATTTGAATAAATTTTAACAATGCATTAAGTTGCCCATTTGCAACTATTTGCAAATGGGCAACTTTTATAAAATTCTAATGCTCCTCTTTATGTGCTTCATAATCGGCAATGATTTGTTGCTTTAGTTTGTCGCTAACAGGCTGATATCCAGAAAACTCCATTTCAAACGAGCCAGTATCACTTGTGAGCGATTTTAAATCGATTGTGTACTTTAACAATTCCCCCTGAGGAACTTCTGCAATGACCTCGGTAATTCCACCCCCAAGAAGATCTTGGGAAAGAACACGTCCTCGTTTACTCGAAATATCCGATAAAATATCTCCTAGGTAATTTTCTTCTGTAAAGACAAAAAGTTTCATTAAAGGCTCAAGCAAAATAGGTTTTGCCTTTGCAATCGCATCTTTAAATCCACCTTTGGCTGCTAGCTTAAAAGCCATCTCAGAGGAGTCTACGGGGTGCTCACGGCCATCTAAAATGGTAAATTTGATTCCAGTAACAGGGAATCCTGCAAGAAAGCCCTCAGTCATCGATTCATGGAAACCTTTTTCGATTCCAGGCATGTAACCCTTGCTTATAGAGCCGCCTTTAATGGCGTTGACAAATTCGTAGTCGCTACCATCGGTTGTGGCTTCCATTTGCATGACGATTTTTGCATATTGTCCATGTCCACCCGTTTGTTTTTTATGCACATATTCGGTTTCAGCTTTTCCAGTAATTGTTTCACGATAGGCAACTCGGGGTGTTTTCGTTTCGATTTCGATTTTTTGTTTGTCGGTAACTCGTTTTAAAATGGTTGATAAATGGACTTCTCCCATTCCAGAGACAACGGTCTCTTTTGTGTCTACCTTGTAGCCCACAGTGAAAGTGTGATCTTCTTCTGCAATTCGGTGTAAAGATTCCAGCATTTTGTCTTCGTCTTTTTTAGAGCCGCTAGAAATGGCTAAACTATGGACTGGGTGTGGGAGGCGTAGCCAGTGGTAGGTAAAGTCAGTTTGATGGTCTGAGTCATAGATGATGGTGTCATTTGCTTGAATGGTTTGTGATTTAGTGATGACTCCTATATCGCCCGCTTCAAGTGCATCAATTTCTTTTAGCTTAGATCCTTGCATTGAATAAAGCTTGTGAATCTTTTCTTTTTTGCTAACAGTGGTATTAGTGATTTCCATTTCGGGTTTTAAAACTCCCGTAATCACCTTGACAAAATTTAACTTTCCAAGGAAGGGGTCGTATTTTGTTTTAAAGGCAAAAGCACTCATGTTTCCAGTATTATTAATAGGAACTTCGATTCTTTCTGTTGCATCTTTAAAAGCCACTTCGTGAATATCCACAGGTGAGGGTGCGGCAGTGCAAATAAAATTTAAGAGTGAGGCAATCCCATTATTTAATGAGGCACTTCCAGCTAGTACTGGAACGACACGGTTGTTGATCATTCCAAGAGTGAGTCCTTGAATAATTTCTTCTTCACTTAAAGTGCCATCGTTAAAGTATTTTTCGATTAGAGCGTCGTCACCCTCGGCAGCTAGTTCTATCATTGTTTCACGCATGCTATTCGCTTCATCTACAAATTCTTTAGGTATTTCGCTAGCAACATCTTCCGCTGCAGCAGGATGAACCGAATATGCCTTCATTTCAATAAGATTGATAATACCTTTAAATTCGGCTCCTTCTCCCATAGGAATAACAATTGGAACACAGATTCGTTTGAATCGTGATTTAAGATCTTCCATAACTTGATGAAAGTCTGAACGTTCTATGTCTAATTTATTAATAAAGGCGACTCTTGGCATCATTCGCTTATTAAGTCGCCTCCATAATTTTGTTGTTTCTATTTGTACGCTGTTTTTTGCATCGATTACCATGATTGCACATTCGGCAGCACGAAAGCCACAGACAACATCACCTATGAATCCTGGAAGACCCGGAGTATCAAATAGATTGAATTTCATTTCTTTCCAAAAAAAATGATTTAGTGTTGTGTACATCGAAAATTTCTTTTGAATTTCTTCGGGGGTGTAGTCACTAACCGTCTTTCCAGATTCAGGGCTTTCTGCTACCTTGATGATCTTTGTGTTGAATAAAATTTGATCCAACAACGATGTTTTACCTGATCCAGAATGTCCTGCTAGTACGACATTCCTAATTTGATTCGTTTTAAAGCTCATTAACATCTCCTTCACTTTGTGTATAACTAATGATAAAGCATTTACACAGAAAGTCAAGAAATTTTATCTATAAAAAAAGGACTTTCCTTGCGGAAAGTCCTAAAAATCAAAAAAAGTTAGATAAATTATTTTTTATCTTTGATAATAATGTAAAGTAGAGCCCCACCCGATGCGAGAGCGCCCGCAACTAGAGGTAATGCTACTTGCCATTGTCCGTAAAGGAAGAATCCTGTTGCAAAAAGGAAAGAGTAAACGAGTAAGCAAGCGAGAACCATTTGCAAAATTCCTTTTGCAATTTTAACCGATTGTGCACCTTCAGCAATTGCAATTGGAGTCCCTTCAGCTTCTGCTGCTTTAAAAACTTTTTTCCATCCTTGTCCGCCTGGATTCATTTTTGAAACGAAAGCTGCAAGAACTTTTTGGTCGGTTGGTTTTGTTGTAAAAGCAACAATGAGCCAAGCAATAGTGGTGATAGCGACATTTAAAATTAAATGATACATTGGGTTAATCATAAGTTGCCCAGCCTCGCCACTAAAAAGTTGCATTCCCCAGGCAAATTCAGGATTTGCTACGCCAGGATTTTTAAGAGCAAATGTAAAGACCATTGCAATAACGAAAGAAACGATCATTGCAACAAATTCACAAAGAGCATTGATTCGCCACCAGAACCATCTTAAAATAAGAAGAAGTCCTGTTCCCGCACCCATCATAATAATAATGTCAAAGGCTTGTTTTGCATTTTTAAGATTTAATGCTAAAAAGGCAGAAAGGACTAAAAGAACTCCAGTTGAAACTCGACCAACCCAAACAAGTTCTTTTCCACTTGCATCTTTTCGTATGAATCTTTTCCATACATCGTTTGCCATGTAAGAAGAACCCCAGTTAAGGTGAGTTCCAATAGTTGACATATAAGCAGCTAATAAAGATGCAACCATAATTCCTAAAACACCATGTGGAAGGAAAGTTAACATAGCTGGATATGCAAGGTCATGTCCTACGATTGATGTGTCAAAATTTTTATTGTTTGCAAGAAGTGTGGATTCGATATCTCCTAATGTTGGGAAAACGACAAGAGAAGTTAAAGCTACGATAATCCATGGCCAAGGGCGTAGTGCGTAGTGTGCAATGTTAAAGAATAGTGTTGCACCAGTAGCATTTTTTTCGTCTTTAGCGGCAAGCATTTTTTGAACTAAATAACCTCCGCCTCCTGGTTCTGCTCCTGGGTAATAGGATGCCCACCATTGAACAGCAATAGGAATTAAGAAGAGAGTAATCAGTTCTTTTCCATTTGGAAGCATATTGAGCTTAGAAGCATGTTGCTCGCTATTTCGAATGAAATCGAAAACTCCCGAGAGGCCTTCGACAGGTTGAGCCACAACATCTGGATTTCCAGCTGCTTTTACTGCAAAAACGGCTGCTGCAACAGCACCCACCATAGCTAGAATAAAAAGTAGGAAGTCGGTAAAAAGAACCCCTTCAAAACCTGAAATAGCAGAAATAAGAAGAACAACAATTGAAGCAATTAAAATTGTCATGATTGGCGAAAGACCTAATAAAGCTCCACCGATTTTAATTGCAGCCAAAGATACAGTTGCCATTACAATAACGTTAAACAAGAAGCCAAGGTAAACAGCTCTGAAACCACGAAGGAAAGTAGCCCATTTGCCACTATATCTCATTTCGTAAAATTCAACGTCGGTTAGAACCCCAGATCTTCTCCAAAGTTTTGAATAAATAAATACAGTCAACATCCCTGTAAGCAAAAATGCCCACCAAGACCAGTTTCCTGCAACCCCTTGTGTTCGAACAATATCGGTAACCAAGTTAGGTGTGTCTGTTGAAAAAGTTGTTGCAACCATGGAAAAACCAAGTAACCACCAAGGTTGTGATCTTCCACCCAAGAAAAAGCTTTCGGCACTCTTGCCGGCTCTCTTACTTACACTTAGTCCAATACCAAGAATAAGCACAAAATAACCAGCTACAATTGCCCAGTCAAGTCCGTTCATTATCATAGATAACTCCTAAAATATTATTAAAATATTATATCATAGATTTTGAATTTTGTAAAAAGAAATATTAAATAATTTACTGATTATTTCTTTTTTGGTTTCTATTTCGGTTGCGATTTCTGTTTCGGTTACGATTTCGTTCACGACTTCTTTCTGAATTTGGAGAATTTGAGCTAGGTTGATGGCTGAGATCTTTAGGAGCTTGATTGGAGATATTTTGGAAATTTCGAATTTCTAAATTGTTAGGGTCCTCTTTTTTTGTTTCATTTTCTAAAGTATCGATGGCGTTTTGATTGATAATCCACTTTTTTTGTCGACTCAAAAATTTAAGGTGTGACAATGGAAGAGTAGTCATCTGCTCATCTTGTCCATAAAGGCGAACACTGTGTGTGATAATATTTATTTCTACGACTTTTAGTTTATTGTTGTCTGAGGTGACAATTGTTCCAACCGAAGGAAATAATTTTCGCTCTTGTTTATAAAAATCGTATTCGTATGAAAGACAACAGAGTAAGCGTCCACAAGGACCTGAAATTTTCATAGAATTGAGAGAAAGATTTTGTTCTTTTGCCATTTTTATAGAAACGGGTCGTAATCTGTCCGAGACTCCATGACAGCAGTAATCTCGACCACAAATGGCAATGCCTCCAATAATTCGGGATTCATCCCGAACGCCTATTTGGCGGAGCTCAATTCTAATTTTAAAAATGTTTACTAGTTCTTTTACGAGTTCACGGAAATCGACACGGTTATCGGCGGTAAAGAAGAAGATGATTTTAGCTTCATCTAATAAATAATGAACAGAAACTAATTTCATTTCTAAATGATGTTTGATAATCATCTCTTTGCATGCTTTTTTAGCCGATTCTTCTTTTTCTAAATTCTCTTCGTATTTTGAAATGTCATCTTCTGAAGCCGGGCGAATCATTTTGGCAATTAATTTTTCAGGAACCACATTGGTAGATAATATCTCTCCGTTGACAACTGCAATATCATTCCCATATTGAGAGTCGACAATGACATAAACATCACGATCAATTTCACTATTTGCATCGACTAAAATATAGGATGACTCATTTGAATGTAATAAAGTGACTTGCAAAAGTTTCTCGTTAGATTTAATTTCTATCATTTTGCATTTATGGTTATGATTGGCATCCTTTGATTCTTCGATTTCATCAAAATGTTCGTTTCCTGAGTGGTGGCTCATTTTTTCTCCTAGGCTATTAGGTCAAAAAGTAGGAATTGAATTTCATCTACTTCTGCTAATAAATTTAAATTTTTGTTTTGGGTCGCTAAAAAATCCCTTCCAAGCGCTTCGAGCTTTTCGTTTATAATATTGATAGTAATGTATTCTTTTTTGTTAAAAAGATTTGACTTATCTTTATGTAAACGTTTATTTGATTGGTAATTGTTTTTTGTAATAAAGGTAATAAATTTTTTTACTGCTTCTCTGTAATCCATAAGATCTTGTAATGAATTACTTGAATTGAGCTTTTTTCCTAGCTGATGAATTTCCGACATTAGCTCTGAAACATCTTCTTTTTCTATAGGTTCATTTTCATCGATTAGATTTAGATTAGAGAGAGTAATCGTTTCTGGACGCTTTTTTTCTTTTAAGAATGAGTTAAACCCTATGTTTGAAAAATGAGCTTCTTTTTTCTTTTTCTGTTGAATATGAAAGCTATTGTTTGTAGCTAAGTATGGATTCGTGTTAGGATCAATTACAGGCAAGGGGGCTCCTTATTGTTTTAAGGCAGGATTGTATTTGTCATTATTTATTTCGTCAGTTGAGGAAAGAGGCTCTGAATTAAATTCTGTACTAAGAACTTCTTTTGAAATAGCAATTTTCCCGTGACAAATGACTTTGTCTTCGATGTCGAGTCTAGGAGCTGTTAAGTTACCTATGACAAGGCTAGAAGATAAAATAGCTATTCGTTTATTTGCTCTAATGTTTCCTTTTACCGCACCGCCAATGACAACTGTGTCTGCATTAATATTGCATTCAGCACGACCCGTTTTTCCAATAAGTATTTTACCTGTTGATTTAATTGAACCTCTATAATCACCGTCGATTCGCAAAAGGCCACCGATATTGATATCGCCTTTAAAAGTGGTCCCTTCGCCAATGATTGAATTTATATATGAATTTTCTGTGTTAGTCATGTTTGAAGTCTCGCTTATTTTGTTAAAAGATTGATGTATTTATATGGGTCTATATTTTGTGAGTTGATCATTATTTCGTAGTGAATGTGAGGTCCAGTAGACATTCCAGTGCTGCCAAGAGTTCCTACCGTTTGTCCTTGTGTTACATAATCGCCAACACTAACATAAGAGGCGTCCATATGGGCATATTTTGTATAAAAACCATATTCATGGCGAATTATAACATAATTCCCGTAGTCTCGATTAAATTGTTGTTCTACAATTCTTCCATGAGCCGTCGCGATAAGAGGGGTTCCTCTTTCGTGTGCGATGTCAATTCCTGTGTGCAAATACCAACCCCCTAAAATTGGGTGAGGGGCGGGGCCAAAATGTGCAGTAATTCGTCCTTGATTGTTTTGAATGGGCCATTTTGCTGGAATAATTTTTAAAAGTTCATTTATTCTAGATTTTTGCTCTGCCTGTTCTAAAAGAGCTTTAGTGTAGATTTCGATATTTTCTGTTGCATCTTGTAAGACAGAGGTTAGGGGAGTCTGTCCTTCTTTAGTTTCTTCTACAATAGAAATATCTAAGTAGTCACCGTGTTTTAGGCTGTCGCTTGTCATTTTAGGGGGTAATGAACTTTCTAGAATGTTGTTTAGTGCGGACTCGAAGGATTTATAGGGTTTGTTGAATTCTTCGATAACTTGATAATAGTTACGGTTGTGCTGTTCTACCATGGAAAGTTGGGTTCTGTTTTCGCGTGCATCCTTTGAAGAGACTGAAAACATGATACCACTAAAAATAAATGAACAAATAATAGCCAGCAGTAATAGTGAAACAAAGATCAAAAAGAAATTTGATATTTTAAAACTGAGTAGCTTTTTATCCGTGTGAGGTACAAGCATAATTGTAAATTTTGCATGAGCAAAATTTTTGAAGTTAACTAAAATTGCTTTGATCCCAGTGAATATTGAAGATATGTTAAAACGAGACAGTTTCTTATAAACTGATTTGTTTTTGTATTTTTTCTTAAATGACATAATTTCCCCTAAAATAATGATAAGTCATTCTTAAATTATAATATCATTAAAGATAATATTTGTCAAACAAAAAACTTGACGATTTTACATTACCATGCTATCTTATCGATAAGAGATGAAGAATCTTTAGTTATTTCTTTAAATTATTAGGTTCTCACTAAAAAAGGATGGAAAAATGAAGTTTTTTGACACGCATTGTCACATCGGGCTCATCCATGATGATCCCATCGAACAACTAATTATTGTTCAAGAAGCTAGGCAGGAGAAAGTTGAACACATAATCAGTATATGTAACAATATAAACGATTTTAATAAGTTATATAATGATTTAGCTATGGCTACCAACGTCTACCATGCGGTAGGGGTCTCTCCAACAGAGGTAAATAACATACCTTCAGATTGGGAATACAAACTCGAGCAAGCTGTGAAGCTAGACCGAGTTGTTGCAATTGGTGAAACAGGTCTTGATTACGACAAATACGGCAATCACTCTCAACAAGTAGAGCTTTTTTGTCGGCATTTAGAATTAGCAGATAAATATAATTTGCCAGTTATCATTCATAATCGCCAAGCGGGTGAAGTTATTTTAGAAATTTTACAAAATAAAATGCCTTCTAAGGGAGTTTTGTTTCACTGTTATTCGGCAGATAAGGAATTTGCAAAACGTGCTATGGAATTTAATACTTATTTTTCATTTGCTGGAAATGTCACTTATCGCAAAACAAAACATTTATTCGATACTGCCGCATATTTACCGTTAGACCGAGTTCTAGTAGAATCCGAGGCGCCTTTTATTGTTCCTGCTATTTATAAAGGAAAACGCAATAAACCCGCCTATTTAGGGGAAACGGTAAAACATTTGGCAAAAATCAGAAACATGGAAGTCGAAGAGCTTGCAGCCATTTTGTATTCTAATAGCTTAAAGTTTTTTGGTATCGATGAATAAAAAAGCCTTTTCAAGCGTTAAAATTGCTAGCACGCAATATGCTAGTAATTTGTTTGTCGCTCCAATGGCAGGGTATACCGATAGAGCATTTAATGAAATTTGCTACGATATGGGGGCAGCTTTAGCTTTTACCGAAATGGTATCGGCTGAGGCTGTTTGTCGTGCATACGAAAAGAGTGTTGCGATGGCGTTTCCCGCTAAAAATGCGCATAGCCATGCTATTCAGCTCTTTGGTCCCGAACCCTCACGCATTGCAGAGGCGGCGACGAAACTCAGCTTTCTTAAACCCAATCTCTTTGACATCAATTGTGGCTGCCCCGTCCCTAAAGTTGTAAAGACGGGGGCGGGTTGTGCCCTTATGAAAAACCCCGAAACGGTGGAGCAAATTGTTAAGCAAACAAAAGAGGCGTTAAAAGCCCAAGGCAACGAGCAAATAGGGGTCAGTGTCAAATTCCGTTCGGGATGGGATGCAAATTCGATTAATTTCATGCAGTTTGCGGAAGCCGCCTGGAAGGGAGGGGCGGATTTAGTCACATTGCATCCGCGAACCCGTTCCCAGGGGTATTCGGGTCAATCTAATTGGAGTTATTTAACCGAATTAAAAAAAGAGTCTCCTGTCCCCGTTTGTGCTTCGGGAGATTTGTTTACTCAAGCCGCTGTGGTTCGAGTCTTCGAAGAGACGGGTGTCGACTGTGCCATGATCGCGCGTGGAGCCATTGGCCAACCCTGGATTTATCAAGCTAAAAATCAGCCTTATTATTTTTTAAACGAATCTAACAACGAAAATGCCTATTCATCAGAAAAATCAATAACGATTATCAATATTGCACAAAAACATATTTTATTAGCTTGCGAACTCTACGGAGAGACGGCTGGCATTCGCGAAATGCGTAAGCATCTTACAGTCTACACAAAAGGTTTGCCAAACGGAAAGGCTCTTCGCAATCAAATTGTTCAACTTTCAACATTAAATGATTTAAACGATTGTTTTGCATCTTATATTCAAACATTAGAATAGACGTAGAACCTTGCTTGTAACTCAATTTTCATTTAGCGATTGACTTTTACTCCTTTTAAATGATAATTTTATTTAAGTGAAAGGAGATTCAAAATGGCAATTTCATATAAAGAAGCGGGCGTAGATATCGAAAAAGGCGACCGATTTGCAAGTTTTATTGGTTCGATTCAATCAAAGGCAGTTTCTAATTCGATTGGAGGATTTGCAGGCGGTGTAGAGATCGACACAACACGTTTTAAATCTCCCGTATTGTTTTCTTGCACCGATGGTGTAGGAACAAAACTCCTTGTTGCTCAAAAATTAAAAAAATATGACACATTAGGCATCGATTTAGTTGCAATGAGCGTAAACGACCTTATCGTTTGCGGCGTAGAACCGGTCAGTTTCCTAGATTATATTGCTTGTGGCACCTTAAACGAAGATGTTTTGCAAGATGTCATTAAAGGGATTGTTGATGGTTGTGAGCAGTCAGAATGCATCCTAGCGGGAGGGGAAACAGCAGAAATGCCAGACCTCTATGCAATCGATGATTTCGATTTAGCCGGATTTTGCGTAGGTGTTGCAGATAAAAAATCCGTTTTACCTTTTAAAGATAAGATTAAAGCTGGCGATGTGGTACTTGGCATTCCTTCTTCTGGAATTCACTCTAATGGACTTTCGTTAGCTAGAAAAGTTTTAGAAGGGGCTTCAAATGATGTATGGGAAAAATTGCTAACTCCAACCGTTATTTATGTCAAACAACTAAAAGCACTTTTAAAAGCAGGAACTATCAATGCAGCTGCACACATTACAGGCGGTGGGCTAGAGGCCAATTTTGCAAGAGTCCTAACAGAGGGTTTAAACGCCGAGTTTTCTTGGGATTGGGACGTTCCAGAAATTTTTGAAATCATTCAAAAAACGGGCAACGTAGAAACAGCAGAAATGCGAAAGGTTTTTAACATGGGAATTGGAATTGCACTCACTTGTCCTGCAGAATCGGCCGACGAATTGATTGCCATTGCAAAGCAAAATAACTTCGATCTTTTCCAAATTGGAAAAATTACAAACTAAATTAAGGTTAAATCATGGCTAAGGTTGCAATCTTTACATCAGGGAATGGTTCAAATTTTCAAACAATTGCAGAAACTCTTATCAAACAAGGAAAACATGAAATAGCGCTTATGGTTTGCAATAAAAAAGAAGCCTTTTCATATCAACGAGCCATCAACCTAAAAATAGAAAGTTATCATCTTAACTATTTAGGCCGAAGTCGAGAAGAAACAGAAACGGAAATTGTTGCTGTATTAAAAGAAAAGGGCGTGAATTTAATTGTTTTGGCGGGGTACATGAAATTATTGACGCCTGTTTTAATAGACGCTTTTCCTTGCGCAATTGTCAATATCCATCCTGCCTTATTGCCAAAATATCCTGGAACGCATGGCATTCAAGAAAGTTATCAATCTGGCGATCTAGAATGCGGAGTATCGATTCATTATGTCGATTATGGCATGGATACGGGGCCTATTATTAAACAAGTTTCTTTTATTAGAGACAAAGATCAGTCATTAGAAAGTTTTGAAAGTAAAATACATGAATTAGAGCATGCAAATTACCCAATAGTGGTAATGCAATTATTAGATGATATAGGATAATATAGAAATATATAGCGAAAGGAAGTTTTATGAAAATTTTAGTATTAGGTTCAGGAGCAAGAGAGCATGCAATCGCATGGAAATTATCTAAGAGCAATCGGATTGCAGGGCTTTATTGCGCACCTGGTAATGCAGGAACAGCCGAAATTGGCGATAATTTAGAAGGTGTAAACCCAGAAAATGCCACAGAAGTGATAGAGGCTTGTAAAGAGTATGGCATTAATTATGTTTTTGTTGGACCAGAAGCTCCTTTAGCAATGGGAATTATAGACGAGTTAAAAGCTGCTGGGATCCCTTGTTTTGGTCCACATAAAGCGGCTGCTCAATTAGAAGCGTCAAAAGTTTTTTCTAAACAGTTTATGGTTCGCAATAATATTCCTACTGCACAAGCCCATGAATTTGATAATTACAAAAATTTTAAAACCTTTATAAAAGATAATGAAGGAATGTGGGTCATTAAAAAAAGTGGATTAGCTGCTGGAAAGGGTGTTTTTGAATCTGCTGATACAAACGATCTTTTAAATTTTGGAAAAGATGTTCTTAAAAATGACAAATGTCTTGTAGAAGAATTTCTAACAGGATATGAAATTTCTATTTTCACTTTAACCGATGGCGAAAACTATATTATGCTTCCTCCTTGTGCAGATTTTAAAAAGGCAGAAGCAGGAGACCTTGGTTTAAATACTGGTGGAATGGGTTCAATATGTCCAGTTCCCATTGTTAGCAAAGAATTGCTTGCAACAATAAAAAACCAAGTTATCGATACTACATTTGCAGGAATCAAAAAAGAAGGTTTATCGTATAAAGGGATTTTATATTTTGGTCTTATGATAACCGACAAAGGACCAAAACTTCTAGAATACAATGCTCGTTTTGGAGATCCAGAAACCCAAGCACTATTGCCATTAATCGACTGTGATTTTGTTAATCTACTCAATGCAATCGAGGAAGGAACTTTAGATCAATTCGATATTCCTATTTTGGATAAATTTTCTCTTGGGGTTGTATCAGCTGCTGCGGGTTATCCTGGGAAATACAAGAAAAATTGCATATTAAAAAATTTACCTAAAGAAAAAGATAAAGAATTGGCGGTTTTTCATGCCTCTACCGTTATCGACAAAGATGCAAATGTACGAACGACTGGTGGACGATGTTTTACTGTCGTCGGTTTAGGGGATAGTTTGATTAATGCGAGTTCGGTTGCTTATGAAGGTATTAAAGAGGTCGATTTTGATGGATGTTGGAGTCGCCCCGATATCGGAAATAAATTTATGAATGAAGACTTTGGAGGTCAAAAATGAAAAAGGATATTTTATTTATCGTAGGTTCTGAATCAGACAAAACTCAAGTACAACCTGGTTTAGATTTAATTGCAGAAAAAGGAATGACATGCGACTTTGTTATCTATTCTGCACATCGAAATTTACCTGAGTTAACCGCATTTTTAGAAGAAAATGAAGAAAACTACAAGGTAATCATTACCGCTGCTGGCCTTTCTGCTGCTCTTCCTGGCGTAGTTGCTGCAATGGTCAAAAAACCCG
>CAYJGX010000042.1:0-1813 GCA_964369795.1 uncultured Spirochaetaceae bacterium | reverse complement strand
GGATTCCATTGGTTTCTGGCACTTTAGCTGGAATGGACGCACTATTGTCTATCTTGCAACTTCCAAAAGGTATTCCATGTGCCACCATGGGAATTGGCAAGCAAGGCGTTTTAAACTCTGTTCACCTTGCAGAAAGAATGATCAAAAATATGTAATATGGGCATATGCCATTAATTATTTTCGTAGACCGAGAGCTCGTCATGGGTTCTCGGTTTTTTTTGGGGCGACTCTTGGCGATTGCATTTCGCCAAGAACCCGCTTTTCGTTCCTAGTCCTCGGCGGTTTTATTTTTGGCTTCGCCAAAAACTCGCCTGTGGGCTATCCACTTCAATCGGTGTCGCATTTTAGATTGGAATAAATTCGGATTACAGAGTTTGAAAAATTAAAACTTAGGTACAAATTTTATTTCTAAATTCATATCTAGAGCATCAGCAATGCGTCGTAATAATTTAATAGATGGATTTGCATTTCCATTTTCTAATTTGCTTATATCTGCTCGGTTAATGCCTGTAATATCTGCAAGTTGTTGTTGGGTTAGTTTTCTTGAAATTCGTGCATCCAAAACAGTTAGACGTCCTAAAATTTTTGATTTATTAAAAAAATTTTATTGACAAAATTTATTATATAGTTATAACATTTAGTATAGGAGTTAATAATGACAAAAAGATGGTATCTGATTATTTTAACTATACTTTTTTTGGTATGTTGTGATGATGTAACTGAATTAAAAAAATATACTATAATTTATTATCCAAATAATGGATCTAATGTTATGGTTCAAGAAATTCTAGAGGGTGAATTGCTTACTAAACCAGAAGATTTATTAAAAGATTCATTTTCTTTTGGGGGCTGGTTTTTAGAGGAAAATTTCACTACAGAATGGAATTTTTCAAAAGATAGAGTGACTACATCGTATGCTCTATATGCAAAATGGATACCAATATATCATTCTATCACATTTAATTCTCATAATAATAGTGATCCTTATTCATCAGTAACTAGAGATGGGGAACGAATAAAGAAACCAAATAATCCTCTGCGAAATGGTTATTCATTTGGCGGCTGGTATACTGATGAGTCTTATTTGAAAGCATGGGATTTTGCAAATAATATAGTTAATGCGCAGATAATACTTCATGCGAAGTGGATTCCTTTACCACAAAATTGCTTTGTAGTTTTTGTTTTTAATGATGGTACTCAAGATTTTACATACAAGTATCAAGAGAGGGAATTAGTAAATGAACCGAAGACTCCCTTTTTAGAAGACCATCATTTTGATGGCTGGTATACAGAAAATACTTTTCTAAATAAATGGAATTTTAAAACTGACTTCGTAGTTGAGTCTATGATGCTTTATGCAAAATTAGCTCCGTTCCCTCTTTATAATATTACCTTTGACTATCATTACGACAGCAATCTCAACTCAACAGAAGTCATGCTGGGAAAACTAGTCCCAGAGCCAGAAATTTCTATCCGAAAAAATTTTTATTTCGATGCATGGTATACAGAAGATACTTTTGAGAATAAGTGGAATTTTACAACGGATACAGTGAATAAAGAATTAACTTTACATGCAAAATGGAAGCCATCTTTGTTTAATATTGATTCAGGAAGTTATTATCTTCGTTACGAAGTGATAGATAAAAGCACTAATCTTCGACTCCTTGGACTTGCTCAAGGAAGCATCGCGCAAGGAGATCTGAATATTCCTGCAACAATTCTATATGATGATATTCTCTATACTGTAACTGAAATTGGAATTGAAGCATTTAAAAATTGTACTGGTTTTACGGGCAGTTTAACGATTCCTAAT
>CAYJGX010000041.1:14521-16572 GCA_964369795.1 uncultured Spirochaetaceae bacterium | reverse complement strand
TATTAGATGAAAATGAGGTGACTCTATTTACAAATCCTCAAAGTTTTACCCCTTTTCCCAAAATAGCCGAAATTGACCATCAATATAATCCTATTTACCTAATGCCAGAACCCTTTTGTTCCGATCATCCGTTAGGAAGGATGGAATTTTTACTTGAAAAAGCCAAATTAAAAGAAAATGAAGCCATTCTTTTATCACATTTAGATTCGATTGCTTGGCTCCTAGAATTGCGCGGCGATGATTTTAAATATTCGCCTTTGTTCTATTCCTTATTTTTATTGTCTAACAAGCAAAAAGTACTTTATCTAAAGAATGAGGATATTTCTAACGAAATTCAGAAATTCCTAACTTCTCTTCGTATTAAAGTGATGCCTTATCCTAAAAAATTAGCTGAACTCTATATTCCAACTGCAAAGAATATTTTTTATCATCCTAAATATACTTCTCACGCTTTAGTGGAACAGATTGAAAAGGTTGGTGTTGCTGCAAAACAAAAATCCGATTTTTTCGATTTTTTTGATGAGTTTCAGGCAATTCGTGATTCGAAGCTAATCTCTTTTATTTCCGATGCTTCTAAAATTGATGCGGTTGCATTGGCACTGTTAGAAAAACGAATTGAGGCAAAGTTAAAATCTAGAGGATCTATTTCAGAAATTGAAATTTCGGATTTATCTCATGAATGCCGCGTAGAAGTTTTTAGGGATTTAAAATCGCAATTGCATTTACCAAAAGAGGCTCGCTACATGGGTCCAAGTTTTGAGGCAATTGCTGCAGCTGGAAAGAATGCAGCTATTGTTCATTATGCTCCCAAAGAGGGCACAGCGGCTAAGTTAAAATGGAATCAGCCCCTATTACTTGATTGTGGTGGACAATATAATTTTGCAACGACAGATATTACTCGGGTATTCTATTTCCCAAAAGATAATGAAAAGGATTCGACTCCTCCAAAGGATTTAATTAAAGCCTATACTTTAGTTTTAAAAGGCCATTTAGCGCTTGAACGCATGGTGTTTCCCGAGGGAACGACAGGAAACCAGCTAGATACAATTGCCCGTCAATTTTTATGGAATGAGGGGATGGATTATTTGCATGGTACAGGGCATGGCGTTGGCTTCTTTTTAAGCGTCCATGAGGGGCCTCATTCTATTTCGACGAAGCAAATGACACAGCCTTTAAAAGCGGGAATGGTCATCACAAATGAGCCTGGATATTACAAAGAGGGGAAATTTGGAATCCGAATTGAAAATATGCTAGCCGTTATTCGGCATCCTAAGCAAATTGGATTTTTAAAATTCCAAAATTTAACTCACGCTCCTTACAATGAATTGCTTATTGACTTTGAACTCATTACCGACGAGGAAAGATTGCAAATCGAATCACATAAATAATTTTCAATTTTAAATAATTTCTTGTTAAATTCTCTTAACTGTGATATTATCTTTTTAGGAGAATAATATGAAAAAAAACATTTTACTTATTGCATTCGTTTTACTGGCTATTAGTGCATTTTCCCAGTGGAACAAGGGGAGCATTTCACTTGATATTGAATTAAAAAGTGGAGCTTTTGGAATTCCTAAGGGCTATATTTCTAAAGGCAATGATATATATATCGATTTTGATTCTAACACGACAGAAACCGTTGCCTATCAAACTGAACCATCAAACTCTAACTGGGATATCGTTTTTACCTATATTAATTTTGATGTTTCGATGGGACCAATGGGGGTCAATCCCATTCCTTTTTTTGATATTAAGGTCAATGCAGATTCTGGGGTCACTTTTTATATGCTAGAGGGCGAGTCCTTTTCTATAGTAGACGAAAATCGCTTTGTAGGTAGTGACCACAAAGGCTATGGACACAGAAAATGGAAAGATAATAAACGCTTAGAAGATCCAGAATACAAAACAGTATATCCTTATATGTCGTATGATTGGTATCAATTTGAAAAAATGACAAAATTTAAAATGGGTGCCTATCAACCTAAACGAACTTTTATATTCAAAACGAGTGAGGGTAACTTTGTTGAATTCTATGTAGATAATGTAACGGG
>CAYJGX010000041.1:0-14421 GCA_964369795.1 uncultured Spirochaetaceae bacterium | reverse complement strand
GCAGTAGAGCCTTTTGGTGCTACACCGAGTGCCAATCAATTGGCCTGGCATCAGGTTGAGTATTATGGGCTTATTCATTATGGACTTAACACTTATATAGAGGTCGATTGGGGCTACGGGGATACAAGCCCAGAGTTGTTTAATCCAAGAAATTTAGACACAGACCAATGGGTCAAAGCGGCTAAAGATGCAGGTATGCGCGGTTTAATTCTAGTGGCAAAACACCACGACGGATTTTGTTTATGGCAGACAAAGACAACCGATTATAGCTTAAAAGCGGCTCCTTGGAGAGAGGGAAAAGGGGATTTAGTCGCCGACTTTATGGCGTCATGTAAAAAATATGGGATTAAACCTGGGATTTATATTTCTCCATGGGATCGAAACCATGGCGACTATGGAACAGAGGCATATGTCACAGATTATCACGAACAATGGCGAGAACTATTAACTTTATACGGAGCAGATATTTTTGAAGTCTGGTTCGATGGAGCAAATGGAGGCGACGGTTATTACGGCGGTGCTAGAGAAACTAGAACCATCCCGGCAGACTACTACCAATACGATAAACTTTTTGAAATGCTCGATGAATACGCTCCAAATGCAACCATTTTTGGTGGCTACAATGAAAATGCGCTGCGTTGGGTAGGTAACGAGTCTGGATATGCTGGCGAAACAAACTGGTCTACCTACTCAAAAGGAAGTGCATTTGTCGCTAACTCAGAACTTAAAGCACGTGAAGTCGGAATTAAAGGGGGGCAATATTGGTTGCCAGCCGAGGCAGATACCCCTTTACTTCAACCACACCGCTGGTTCTACCATTCCCAACGAAAACCACGGGGCCTAGAGAATTTTGTCGATATGTACTATAAAACCGTTGGCCGAAATGCAAGTCTTAGCTTAGGTTTGTCGCCAGCCCCCGATGGTTTAATCCCTCAAGCCGATGTTGTTGCAATGATTGCAGCCAAAAAACAGTTAGATAAAGATTTTGAAACCGACTTAGTGCAAGAATCTACAATTAGTTCTAGCCAATTTTCTGGCGACGAAGCGGCATTAAAAGACTCCGATTTATTTTCTTATTGGGCAACCGAAGAGGGGGTCAATAGTGTCTCTTTGGAAATTGCATTTACTAAACCAACAGCTTTTAATCGCCTTATGGTACAAGAGGCTATTTCTCTTGGGCAACGAGTTACTTCTTTTGCTCTTGAAATTGATATCAATGGCAGTTGGAAAGAGGTGGCAAATGCCACAACAATAGGCTATAAACGTATTTTGCAATTTAAAACAGTGACAACTGAAAAAGTTCGTCTTACGCTAAATACCGATGCTCCTGCATTGACACTTGCAAAAGTAGCTCTATTTAATGCCCCCGAAGTTTTAATCCCACCCACTATTTCTCGCAATGCCTTTGGCAAGGTACGTATAAAGGGTAAATCTTTAGAGTACAAATTACATTATGCAATAGGTGGTAATGAATTTAAGCCTTATACCTTACCAGTTAACTTTCAAGGAAGTGGCGAACTTCGGGCGATGGCATGCCATATTCCTTCTGGAACACAAACCGATATTGTCGCTAAAAACTTTACCGAAGTTGCACGAAAATATAGACTTCTATCAACTTTAACCCATCAGTCTTTATCAACAAACTTTAAAAAAGCACTCGATGGCAGGGAAGAGACGCATTGGGTCTCTAAGCCTCTTGCAGGTGGCGAGGAACCACTAATTACTTTAGACATTGGAACAAAAAAATTTATTAATGGGTTTTCATATACTCCTCGTCAAGACAATAGTAGAGAGGGGACATTCACTCATTATGAATTTTTCACAAGCAAAGATAATCAAAATTGGACTTTGTCTAACAGTGGAGCTTTTGATAATATCATCAACAACCCTGTTGCGCAAACTGTATTATTAGAAACAACGGTAAAAGCTCGATATGTCAAACTTGTTGCAAAAAAGCGAAATGGCAGTGTCGCTAGTTGTGCAGAGTTTGGACTTTTTACTTCTAATCCATAATTATATAAAATCGATTAAAGAGACACTCGAAAGGGTGTCTTTTTTTTGTTAGATGATATATGATATTTATATCAATTAGGTTGGAGATTGCATGGATTCTCAAAAAATTCAAATTCTTATCGCTTTTATTTGTTATCTAACGATGATGGTCATCGTTGGGCTTCGTTATGTTAAAAAAACAAAGTCCTCTAGTGACTTCTTTCTGGGGGGACGAAAAACAGGCCCTTGGATTACCGCATTAAGTACCGAAGCTTCCGATATGTCTGCATGGTTGCTTATGGGATTGCCTGGTATCGCCTATGTAAGTGGATTAAGTGGAGTCTTCTGGACTGCGTTAGGTCTACTTATTGGGACTTACTTGAACTGGCTCTTTGTTGCTAAGCGTCTTAGAAGTTACTCTGTGCTTTCGGGCGACTCTATTACCATTCCAGAGTTTTTTGTGAACCGATTTAAAGATAAAAATCGGATTATTGGTCTTCTCTCTACGGTCATCATTTTAGTCTTTTTTACGGTTTATGCTGCCTCAGGTTTTGTTGCCTGTGCAAAGGTCTTTAACTTAGTCTATGGAATTGAATATACTTGGGCATTGCTATTAGCGGTTGCAGTCATCTTAGGGTATACGCTACTAGGTGGATATTTAGCTGTATGTGCGACCGATTTTATCCAAGGAACCATCATGTTTTTTGCTCTTGTTATTTCTGTGATTATTATGATTATTGTCGGTGGTGGTTTTACAGAAACTTTTGCAAAGTTATCTAGTTTTGGCAATGAATTTGTCTCTCCAGTTGCAGTTGCGTCGGATACGGGTTCGCTTTCGCCTCTTAAAATTATTGGGGATTTTGCCTGGGGACTTGGTTACTTTGGGATGCCTCATATTCTCATTCGTTTTATGTCGCTTCGTTCTAATAAAGAAATTGCTTTATCTCGTCGAATCGCGATGGTATGGGTTTCAATTGCACTTGTTGCTGCGATCATGGTCGGTCTGGTGGCTAAAAACTATTTGGCGCCTGGTGCTTTAGCTTCAAGTGAAGCGGAAAATGTTTTCTTGGCGGTCATTATGAAAATGTTTCCTGCGTTTATTGCGGGTATTTTCTTGTGTTCCATTATGGCTGCTGCAATGAGTTCGGCAGACTCTCAGTTATTAGTGGCGGCTTCTGCCTTTTCACATGACGTTTACAAGGGTTTTATCAATAAAAATGCTAGCGAGAAAACAACACTGAATTTAAGTCGGCTAACGGTATGTATGGTTGCTGTTATTGCATTTATTATTGCTTTAGATCCAGATAGCTCGGTGTTTGGCTTGGTTAGTTTTGCTTGGGCTGGTTTTGGAGCTGCCTTCTCTCCGATTATTTTACTTGCTCTTTTTTGGAAGGGGACGACGAAGTGGGGCGCTATTTCTGGCATGGTTTCGGGTATGCTAGTTGCTATTTTGTGGTTTTTTCTTGATGGTGGTATTTTTGATGTTTATGAAATACTTCCGGGCTTTCTTGCAGCTCTTTTGGTTGCCATTATTGTGAGTTTCCTCGATAAAAATAAGGATCCAGAAATGCTCGCCGAATTTGATAACTTCAAGAAGATTAATGATTAATTATAGTGAAAAATGGGTTGATAATACCCGAAATTTTCTTGAAAATATGGAATATTTCGGGTTGGTCTACGCATCCATTTGACACAGATTTCTTGATGTAAAGTGCGAGCCATGTGGGTGATTCTCCGCTTAGTCAAGCTTTTTCGTCTATGCGAAAAAAGGGCTTCTGACTATACACTAGCCTGGTTAAAAGGGTTTATTAGTAATATATTTTTCACGCAGTGCCTTTTCTCTATCTTGGTTTGCTTCGGGTCCTGAACGGCGGCTCATTCCTTTCCGCATCCTATTTCCGATAAATGCGCTTAAAGATGATTTTATAAAACTAATTTTACAAGAATAGAAGTATTTCTTTTTAACCCAATCATTTTGTTCCCAATATTGGCTATCGAGCCCTTTTAAAAAGAGGGCAAGTGATTTAGAAACTTCGAAATAAATGAGATCCCGCAAACTTGGTTTATATGAGATAGGATCCTTAATTAGTGTTATAAATTTCGCAATTTCCTTTTTATCTACACTCTTATCTACATTAAAAATTGTTCGTCCAAGTGCGCCTGCATTTATTGCGCCCCATTGACTTGTCATACTTTCCATATATTTTAATGTAGCCTTAAGGCCAGATCCTTTAGTGGTAGAAAGGGCAAGCAGGGGTTTAGCAACTAGTTTTGGACGGTGGTACCATACGCAAGTTCGGTCAATGAAATTTTTTAACTTTCCTGTAATTTGTTGTAAATAAACGGGGCTTGCAAGAACAAGCGCATCGGCAGATTCTATTTTTGTCATAATGATTTCTTGGTCATCTTGTAGTGGACACTTCCCATGGGTTATGCAACATTCACACCCGATGCAAGCATCGATTCTATATTGATGTAACTCTATCACTTCTAAATCGATTTGATTCATTTCTAAGAGTTCTCCTATTTGTGCAAGTAAATGATAGGTATGCATTCTTCTTTTTGAGCCAAGTATGGCGATAACTTTCTTCATAAATAATTTTAACACAGTTTTTTAGATTTGTCTTTTTGTTTTTCATCTTTATTGCTATAATATGATAATGAATTTTTATGAAATATCCCAATTAAAAGTTCCATTACAATATACCGACTCATTAATTTTTTCAAGGATTTCTAAACTTGCTCGGATAGAGAAATCCGATATTAACTCATTTACTCTAAAGTCTCGTAGCCTCGATGCACGCCATGAGCCTTGTTATGTTCTCGGGCTAACTTTTACGACAAAGCGTAAAATTAAACTTTCTAAAGATGTAACTTTAGCTAAACCGGTAGAAAGCCTACCACCCATTAGGCGGCTAGGTTTGTTGCCAAACCGCCCCGTCGTCGTCGGGGCAGGCCCTGCGGGCCTAGCCGCCGCCTATACCTTGGCTCAGGCGGGAACAAATCCGATTTTAATCGAACGAGGCGAATCGTGCGAGCAACGCAAGGTGAGCGTCGAACAATTCTGGAATGCTGGCATCCTTAATCCGGAAAGCAACGTTCACTTCGGAGAAGGCGGCGCCGGCCTCTTTTCCGACGGGAAACTCACCGCACGAAGCAAGGAAAAAGCCTTTGTCCGCTCATTTTTACAACTGCTAGTCGACCACGGCGCCTCTAATGAAATCCTAATCGATAAACTCCCACATGTAGGTAGCGACGCTCTCATGCGTATCCTTCCTAAAATTCGTGAGTCTATCATCAAACTAGGCGGCGAAATTCACTTTAATACAAAATTATCTGACATCCACATTTCTAACGGAAAACTCACCGCTATCACACTCGAATCTAACTCTTCACAGCCTAAAAGCATTACAACCGATTCACTCTTTCTCGCTATCGGTCACAGTGCACGGGACACCTATCAACTCCTTCACGCAAAAAGCATCGCTCTTAATCTTAAAACTTTTGCCATCGGTCTACGCTTAGAACTCCCGCAATCACTTATCAACAATGCACGATACTCAAACTACGACGAATCCTATGGCGCTGCAGAATTTCGCCTCACACGAAAACCCGAGGGTAATTCACGTAACTGCTACACATTCTGTATGTGCCCAGGAGGTCAAGTCGTCTCCTGTTCTAATGAAGAGGGTTTTATCACAAGTAATGGCATGTCCTACCAAAAACGAGACCTCCCCAATGGCAACGCCGCTTTTATCGTTCCCATCCACCCCGAAGATCTGACATCACTGTCTCCCGAGAACCCGCTCGCTGGGATAGATTTTCAGAAAGAGTGGGAATCGAAGGCCTTTAATGCAGGCGGAGGAAACTATGCCTTGCCCGCCCAACGGTTAATCGATTTCCTTCAAAATAGACTATCAACCACAATACCCGAATATCATTCGCCACATCGTATCAAGCTAGCTAACCTTACTGAACTCTTGCCCGATTTTGTTGTAACCACTTTGCAAACGGCTATCCCTAAAATGCTACAAGAGCTTGGAGTGTCCGATTTTTCTCATGTGATGCTTTTTGGTCCCGAGATGCGAAGTTCTGCTCCTTTACAAATCACTAGAACACCCACTTTGCAATCGGTTAACACTGAAGGTCTCTTTGTCTTAGGCGAGGGAGCAGGATATGCTGGAGGCATTGTCAGCAGTGGGGTCGATGGCTTAAAAGCAGCACACCTTTTCCTTTCTTCCCTTTAATTCATTTTACGGATAAATTTGTTTTAAGTGAGGAACAATGATCTCTTGTTGAATATTCAATATAATTATTTTTTCTTTTTCAACTTTAGCCATGATTCTTAATTTCCCTAAGTTGATGATATAAATATTCTCTGGTAGATGCTTTGTATCCTCCTTAAAAAATTTTAAGCCAATTCTTCCATTTGCTATTAATTGAATGTGGTGTCGTAATATTTTTTTACTATATGCATGTAGAGAATCAATCTGTTTGACTGCATTTTTTGAATAATAAATTTCTAGATTCATTATATATTTTCCCAAAGTTTACTGTCTTCAATTACCTTAGCTGTACTTTGATAAATTGATTTTCTGTGGTCAGCTAGGATAATAAGGTCAATCTCTTCTGTAAGTCGTTTAAATACGAAGAGTTTTATCATAAGAGACATGTTGTTTCCATAAAGAGCGGCAGCTCTTTTTAGTAGTTTTTCTTCTATGTCGTTGACTCTTAGGCTGATTACTTTTGCCATTTTTCCTCCTTTTGAAAAGTGTCATACTAATGTATGACGTTTTTTAATACTCTATACTTATATATAAACAAAAATCATCAAAGTGCCCAATTCAACATCAAAAAAAACAAAAAAAATATTATTTTCAAATTCCCAATTTTTAAATCTTGCGCCCTAACAAGCCTTATGCTAAAATTTCGTATGAGGTTAATCAAATGAATAAAGAAAAACTACCATCAGATCGAAAACGCATTCAAAAGAAAGTTTTAGCCAAGCTAAGAGACTTTGTACAAACAACCGGCGAAAAAAACTTATACCACATACGTGTATATACAATTGCTCAAAAGTTAGGTGTCGAACCCCACCTAGTATTAGGAGCCTTTATCCAGGGTGTTAGTGAAGGACTTTTTACAATGGCTTGGTTTTATCACTGTCCACATTGCGGTGGTGTAGCTAACGAAACGATTAGAATTCACGAAGCAACACACGAGGATTACTGTAAAAACTGCCAAGTAAATTTCGAAAATGTATTAGATAGCAGCGTTGAGGTTTGCTTTAATGTACATCCTGGTGTACGGCGGATATCAGAAGATTATAATCAAAAGTACTTTACCGAGATGCAAAAGAAAATTGATGCAGGTGAATATAATGTATGGAAGAAAGGTGAAATCATTCGTGGTGTTGATGTCCTACAAAATCCAGCTTACAGGGAGCTAATGGGTACGGACGTGCTTGTAGAAGATCAAAGTTTGACTATAGAGCATGCGAGTGTCTTGTTTACTGATGTTCGTGGTTCGACACAGATGTATAGCACACTAGGTGATGCAAAAGCATTTATTTTAGTGAGGGAACATTTTCAAATCCTTTTTGCCACAATAGAAGAATTTGGCGGGGTTCCTGTAAAAACGATTGGCGATGCGGTCATGGGTGTCTTTGTTTCCCGTGCCGTTGCACTTCGATGTTCATTAGAAGCCCAAAAAAGGCTACAAGAATTTTATAAAGAAAGAACAGCCGATTCTAAAATTGAAGTCAAAATGGGGCTGCATTGTGGAACAACCATTGTCGTGACACTTAACGATCGTATCGACTATTTTGGAAATACCGTCAACTTAGCAGCACGGATTGAAAGTGTTTCAGAGCCAAATGAACTTGTTGTTTCTAAAAGCATTTTAGATGTTCCAGAATCATCTAAAATACTCAAAGAATACAAAGTTAAAATGAAGAAAACCAAAGCTCCTTTTAAAGGAATTGAAGGTAAATCGGTCATATATCGAATTAGGTTTTAGGCTCAGCAATATTTCTAGTGAAGTACATTGCAATGACGATTGCTAGAAAGAGTCCAAATGTTCCAACAATTAGTGCGTAGTCGGTTAGTTGCATGATTCCAAAGAGAAAACCGTAAATAATCGCCTCTACACCCGCCAAAATCCCGCCTAAAAGGTGGGATTTTGTTATTCCCCATACATATAACGCTGTGGTTACAGTGACAATAATCGCACTAATAATGTAACTTGCATTAAAGCCGATGTGCTCTGATATAGATAAAAGTAACAAGTAAAAAAGGATGTTTGCAAGGCCAATTAAAACATATTGAATAACATGGATGTTTTTTCGTGTGAGAAGCTCGCATAAAAAGAGGGCAAAGAATGGAATAAAGATAAAAAGCATGGCATATTTCACGCTCCGTGAACTTCGCGCATAGTTGTCGTTTAATAAAAGTAAAGAAGTGGAAATTGTTTTATTCCAAGCGTTATCATTTTTATTTCGAGGATTGTAATCATGCATATTTTGAATTTCATCTAAGTAATTGACGCCATAAAGGGGAGTATTGAAACCAGCAATTTCCCATGTGGCACTAAAGCCTTCCTTGGTTATTTCTCGGTGGGTGGGAAGCCAATTTCCTGAAAATCCGACATCTTCCCAATTTCCTTTAAGGGTGATATTGTTTTTTTCTCCTACAGGTAACAAATTAAGAGCATTTCCCCCCTGGATATTCATTTGGACCTCACTCTTAAAGCCAGAGCGAACTAATTTTTCGGAAAGGGAATAAGAAAAGCTATTTGCAAAAATCTCTTTGGAGACAAACTCTGCCGTTTCATGCAATTGTAGAGTTTGTCCATTTATTAGAATAGAGGGTAACTCTTTAAAATTTTGACGATTTTTCGTAGCTAAAATAAAAAGGGCATTTCCCCACTTTATATTATGGTACTGCAGATTGGGGTCTACTTTATAAGGTGCAAACTCGAGGTTTATATCGATTATGGAATCGAATGCAGGGATTTTAAAAATGCCCCGACTTAACATCTTTGTTTTGATGTCTCCAGTAAAAGAATAGTCTTTTGGAGTGATTAATATATAATCATGAGCTAGAGTCTTTTCGGATTTGTAATAAGAATAGGGGATGGCTATCATTGTGCCATAAAAGGAAAATTCTCCCCCAATTGGATCGATAATAGAATCTTTTGCCGTTTCTTGATATCGAATACGGTCAGAGATGACTCCTTGTACAAGTCCAGTGGGAATGAGTAGCATAAGGCCGATAAAGAAAATAATGAACATCTTAAAGCCAAGCGTGTTTTTAAATTGTGATAGTTTAGTGGGTTCTGTTTTCATAAAAAATTATACCATAGGATTTGAGTAAAGAGCAAGTGCGAAGTCATATAAGGCTTTGCATGAGGCATAAACAACGCCACTCGCATTTAAGTAGGTGCTATCTTTTCGATTGAGGTCTAGTGGATTAGAAAAAATATCACTCACATAGGCGCCTGCCTCTTTGCAAATACAGGCTGTAGCCGCGTAATCCCAGATGCTGCCGCCTCGCCGTCCTTTCCTTGGAAATTTAAAATAGAGGGACGGCGTTTTTTCCAAGAGGCCAATAGCATTTAATACGGCCCCTTTGTGTTTGTTGATAACCAATTCTCCGTTGTAATGTTTATTTGAAAAGTGGGAAAGTTGCTCAATGCATGCATCATAGTTTGGGCTAGAGAGGAAACTTCGGTCAAAGAAGAGAGTCAGAGGAAGGTTTTTGTTGGTAGAGGGGAGAGGGGTGTCTTGCAGACAGAATTTTTTAGTATTTCGTTTTGCTCCGCCATTTTTTTGGGCGCTATAGCAGTTGCCAGTTAGAGGATCATAGACGACGCCTATAATAGGGGTTCCATCCTTAGAGACTAGAGCAATGCTTACACTATAGCCTTCACGCCCTTGAGTAAAAGGAAACGTCCCGTCTAGTGGATCAATGGCCCAAAAAAAATCTTTTTTAAATCGCGAATGATCATCGATAGCCTCTTCGGTTAGCATTCCTAAGTCAAATTCGTCTAAAGTTGGCTTAAGTGTATCTAAAATAATTTCTTGGCTCTTTATATCAATTTCGGTTAAGACAGAAGAGGGAATTTTGCTATTTGGGTCTTTGAAGGTAATTGTTAAATCATTCACCGAGACTTTAGAGATCATTTCTCCTGAGGTAGTGGCCGCCTTTACAGCAAGAGAATAAAGCTTAGCTAAATTTGCTTTAGTTAATATCATTTTAATTTCCCTAAAATTTCTTTTGCCATTCTCTCACTGCTTGAACCCGAATTGTAATAACCCGGGCTCCAACCTTTTAGAAATCGGTAAAAATCTAACCAGGCAAAACGATAGAGCTTAGTCCATTCGCTTTTTAGTTCCTTAAAATTAATATTAGTTGTGCTACGACGGGACTCAAATGCTTTTTCTAATTCATCAAAATAAAATTCTAAGAGTTGCTCCTCTTGTCGACTTCCAAGACCGCCACTAAAACCATCGATTAAATAAGCAACATCTTTCATTCCACAACCCCCTCCAACATATTGAAAGTCTACACCCGCAACCTTCTTGCCATCAGATGAAAAACAAAAATTGGTCATCTTCGCATCTCCATGGATAAGTGTTTGAAAGCGTGCCCCTCTTAAAATCGAGTCGATTTTCTTTGCTGCCTCCGAAAGGGCTTTGTCGGATCTCGCTAAAGTTCGCAGTTCATCGGGACGCGTTTCTAATTGCCAATAACTCCCTACCTTCCACAGACCTTTCGGCCTAACCCCCATAAAGGTAGCATGAAAATGGGCTAACCACTTCAAAATGGCTAAATATGAATGATTTGAACTTCCAAAGGCGCGGCCATCATAGCCCGCACCTTTTAAATCCTCTAGAACCATCAAAAATTCATCCCCATCAATCTCCGAACCAAAACAGCGAGCCACTCGACACTCATCGTTGCACTCGCTAGCATAATCCCGATAAAAGTTCATTTCAACATCATAGGATTTTAGCTTGCGTTCATGCCCCACATCTCCAGCTAACCCGCGAGGCAACTTCACATGTTTAGCCACCACGGTTTGCACGCTCGCGCCCTTAAGCTCCCATCGGTCAATCGACCCATATCCGCCCCAAAGCGACTGAATCTTCTTTGCACTCCCAAGGGCGCTCGCTCCCGTTAACTCAACAATCCGTTCTTTAAAATGTTCATTCATACTTCTAGTTTAACATAAACAAAGCCAATTCGGGTAGCAAGTTAAAAATTATTTTGCATTTGCTTAATTCAAATCTTTATAATTACATTATCTCCTGCTATAATTTTTTTATTGAATTTTATATGCTATCTCATAATCAAAGGAGTGAGTTAAGTGGATTTTTCAAAGATTCTAGATTTTGTATCTGACTTTTCGACTAATGAAATAACAAATTTAAAAACGATAAGTTATCCTGTGCATTCTATGTTAATAGAAAAGGGGGAATCATCAGAGGATGTCTATATTATTTTAGATGGCTTTTGTGATGTTCTTAGGGAAATGAGTAACGGATCTATGATGGTTACTGATAAGTTAACAGTTGGAGATGTTATTGGGCTACGAGAAGTTTTATTTCCACCGATGCGAAGAGTTGCTTCTGTTCGTGCGCATACAAAAGTTAAAGCCTTAAAGCTGACTAAAAATGAATTTTATTTTTTTCATAGTAAATATAGCTCTTTTTCGCTCTATATACTTAAACGGATGCATAGTAGGCTACATAATGCCTTGTCACTTTCTTTAAACTCGACAATCGATACTTCCGATGCTAATATCCGTTATTATCTATGTAGCCGTTATCGGTTTTTTAGTAATTCTTATCCGCCAGGTTATACCCACTATATTAAAATCGATATTCCAAGACAGGAAATGGCAGATTTTCTTGGGCTCGAAGTTCGGACCCTAAACCAATATCTTAAAAAATATAAAGATAAAAATAAAATATCGATTATAAAAGGAAAGATTCATATCGATGAAAATCAATATGAATCTTTAGTAGATATGTAATCTTAATTATAGAATTCGACTAATTTGTTTACGGCTATATCAACATATTCTGGATTATCGTATAAATCAAAATGGGTTGCATTTTCAATTTCATACAATTCTTTATCTCCTTTAGCTCTCTCTACGGCAACAACACTAAAAGGGTGGGTGAAGGCTTTTGCTCCTGCAATCGCGAGGAATGAAAGGCCTAGATCATCGAGTTGTCCTAGCATTAATGAGGTATTAACAGAAAGCCTTGCCTCGATCGAAATGGCTGAACGCTTGTTCTCCCAACCGTCAATAAAACCTCGCTCTGTTCGATAATATTCATAGCCTTGTTTCCAAAAATCGCTTGTTGTGGGGGGTAAATCGGGAACAAGCGGGGTATAATCCATTATTCCTGTTTCAGCATATTTTTGACGTGCGTTGGCAGATTTTTGCATTAAGTTTCTAAAATTATTTAATTGTGCTTCTGTCGGATCGCTTAGTCCATCTAATCCCGCTTCTCTTTCTCTAAAATCAAATACACCGCTAATGGTTGCAAGTGAATGGACTCTAGCATCATTGACGGCAGCAAGGACTCCATAACCAGCACCAGAGCATATTGCAAGAATATGGATATTTTCTTTATCAACATAATCTAATGCAGCTAAATAGCTAACAGCTGCCTTTGTATCTTCTGCTTTCCAATATGGATTTTCAGTTTGCCGAGGCACTCCATCGCTGTCTCCGTAGGTTCGATGATCAAAAGCGATTGTAACAAAACCTTTTTGTGCCAATTTTTTTGCATATATTCCAGCAGTTTGTTCTTTTAATCCCCCTTGCGGTGCGACCACAGCAATAGCTGGTGCGGGATTTTCTTTACTATATAAACTAGGCTGATATAAGTTTGCTGCTATGGTATCGCCATAAAGTTCGATGCTAATAGCTTGTCCACCATCGGAGGCTCGGGCTGCGTTATTAGCTTTATACCAATTTAACTCTGTTAATTCCTTTGACTGAATGCATGCCATGAGTGAGATGCATGAAATGAGCAATACTAAAAAATTCTTCATTGTATTTATTCTCCTTACATAATGAATTTAAATAATATTACAATTATATAAGTTGTCTGAATAGGAATTATTTCCTATAATACAATAATTTTTCGTTCTTCTCATATGAAAAACTGTTTAAAATAATTCCAAGATTAAATATCCAAGTGGCAAAAATTTAAAAAAACGAAAATATCCTAAATTCTTTCTGTTTTTAAAATTATTAATTTGACAGACTAATGAAATGGGTTGATAATGTAAGTGTACTTTAATATTAGAAAGGTTAGGGGGTAGTATGCGTGCTAAGCGAATTTGTTTAATTATATTAATTATTGTCGCATTATTTGCATCATGTGATACAGAAGTTAGGCTCTTAATTACTGAAGAAGATAAAAATGCAGTCATTTTTCACAATGAATTATATGATGCAATCAACGCAATTCTTTTTCCAACAGGTTATCAGGTTTCAAATGAAACACTGCTAAATCAATTCCCAAAGAGTTTTACCGACTCAAATGAAACAACTGGGACAATCGTGTATAGTGTCAAAGAAAATTCCTATGTTTCAGTTGCTAGTTCTTTGTTTAGTGTAAAAGCCTACGATGGAACCGAAGATTTTGCATTTATCATCAATGTGGATGCAACTGATAGTGCAGGTAAAAACCTTGCTTCGTTTTCATTAAATTTAACATTATTAGGAAATAACAAAGGAATACTTTCATCGCCTACTTATTCATTTTATAGAGGAAAACCTTTAGACGACGATTCAAATAAAATAGAAGGTCAATTATTAGACGAATATAATTCTCTTCTATGGCAAGGAGATTATATTCGTATAGATGGCTATCATACAGGAACACTCACTTATCAATTTAAGAATATGAATGACGGATCTTTAATTGGTACGCAAACCGATGTCGTAGCAGAAGAGGGCAAAAGCTATTATTTAGTTAATATTGGTGCTCTAAATTCTGATGTTTTTCAAAATCCAAATGAAAAGGGCTATCTTACATTAGAGGCTTCAATCACTCCCGATGTAGCGGGAGCAGAATACTTTAATAAATCTGAAAAGTCTACTATAGAATTTTATGTCAAAGAAGAGAACTTTTTCTTAAATTCTTTAGCTGGAATAACTTTATATTTCTTAGATAGCAATGAAATAACAGAGATGAACATGGGTGGGTCGTCATCGGCACTTTCTAAACTGATTGTAAGCCAGGTCAAAGGAGCAGTAAGCGAAAATCCTAATTTAACTGCTGGCTTAAATAGTATCAATGTTTCAGTCGATGCTACGTCAGGCTTTTTTCTTGAAGGCGATGCTGATAAAAATATTAATTTTTCTCTTTCTGGTAGTGGAATAGGGGAAGAAACTTCTTAT
>CAYJGX010000040.1:0-17431 GCA_964369795.1 uncultured Spirochaetaceae bacterium | reverse complement strand
TTGGAGTGAAAATATTCCTTTCTCTGCGAAAACGGCTGGGAAATATCTTTTGCAAGCAACCCTCTCTTTTGATGGAGTGAGCCAAAAACAAATCCAAGAGCTTCTTGTTCTCGATAATCACTCCTCTCATCCCTATTCTATAGAAGCTATTAATAATACGAAGGCATTTGGGTTTAAGCAAATTTCAAAAAATAATGACTTCAACCTGATCCTACACTCAAAATATAACCATAAAGTAGGAATGGCATGGCAGGCTGTTGCATCAACCTTATTAGAACCTAAAAATAATGATTTAATCGATACTTTAATTTCGCCAGCAATCTATTGGTATATTGCCAAAGGGATTGGAAAAAAATATGGGGTCTCATCGTCAGTGACTGCAATGCAAGCCCAAGAGATTTTAACGCAATATGCCTCCATCCAAAAAGAAAATGGAGGGTACCCTTTTTATTTTGATAAGAATTATGAATCGGATTACTATACGACATTGCGTATTGCAGATCTTCTAGAAGTTTCTAATGTCAATTATTTTAATCATGCCGTCGTTTGGTCTTTATTGCAGTATATTAAACTACCTTTTAAGGGAGAGCAGGGAGAGGATGAATCGATTTATTTAAAAAGTTATTCGGCTTGGATTTTGTCTCAATATAAAGAAAATGTAATCCTTATGGCTAAAAATATTATCGATAATGGAAATACAACGCTAGGAGAGGCCGCACTTGCCGGGCTTGCAATGCTCATTTCTGGAGAAACTCACAATGCATCTGTGGAGTCCTATTTGGAAGAAACTTTGCAGAGAATAAATTATCATTATAATCCCGAAATAGAAACTTCTACTCAGTCGTTTAATGCCCCAAGATATGGGAATAATTGCCCACAGTCAAAAGAGGTGGAAGCCGCACTCGTCTTTTTATTTTTAGATAAACTCGGAGGAAAAGAGTTCGAATCTCGCTATGCATTTGAAAAAATGCTAGAGGGCTCATTTAAATCACTTAATAGCCTAGATGCGAGTTTTGTGCTCCGAGCGCTTGTTTTAGCAGACGAAAAGGGTTATCTTCGTAATTCGCTAAGAGATCTCACAAAGGAAAGTTGTCAAATATCATTTGCAGATAAAGCACTTATCAATTTAGGCGGGAAAAATAAGAGTAAAGAGATTGCACTTGACTATCAAGCTCCATCAAAAAAAGGATTTTATCAAGAGATAAAGTCCGATCAAACACTTTGGAGCGAATCTCAATTTGTATGGAATGTTCCATCTGAAATTTCTTCTGCACAATCGAGCGGTTATGATATTGCCTTTAATTGGTACAACGCAGAGGGGCAAATGAAAGATTCGGATCAACTTAGAGAGGGGCAACGCTATACTTGTAGAATTTCGTTTGCCGGATACTTAGATGAAGGACCCATACAAATTAGGATCCCCGATCGTTATGCCTCTCTTTTTGATGTTGAATCGATTTCTGTGATGGGTGCAAGCGATTCTCGCGTCGTAAAACGAGAAAAACTAAATAATGAACTTGTATTTACCTTTACCAATTTTAAGCAACGCTATGGACATATCACAATACGCTTAGTACCCAAATATTCGGGAATTTACCTTTTCCCATCGATTAGAATTGAGCACCTTTTTGATTCACGCCTTTTTGCTCAGACGACAGGAGAGATTGTTGTTGTGCGGCCTTAGAAGTTTTAACAAATAGTTACTTTCTCCTTTTAAGACACTTGACAGATAATATACGAAAAGCATAAAATAACTTAACTTAAGGAGATTTTTATGAAAAAATTATTTTTAATATTTGCCGTATGCCTCTTTTTGTTAAGTTGTAATAGTATTTTTCTTTCTTTTAAGGAGGTCTCTATTGCAAATGAGTCAAGTAACGATTTAGTTTTTCGCTATCACCCTCATAATAAAAAAGTAGGGGAATATGAGATCTTTTATAGCCTAGTAACGGTTAAAAGTGGCAACGAAATTCCAATTTTTGATATGCAAGGCCAAACGAACTCTACCCCAAAATTAGGGGCGACTGAAAGTATTGGGTTTGAAATCGGAGAGTTTTTCTATTCTTTTTCCGTATCATATTTGTCAGAGAGTTCACCACAAAAAATCGAGATTGAGTATCTATTTAATGACGAGCGGATGAATCAATTGGAAAGTGAAGAATTTTCTACGCTTGGCGGGGAAAGGTGGTATTTGGGAACAAAATTCATCGAAAAAGAAAAATTAGTAGACTACAGCAAAGAAAATTTATTTGGACTTAAGAAGATTATAGGTGTAGATACTTTAAATGGAATTCGCTATGTTTTAGTTGATGATGAAGTTTATGAGGTTGACTTTACTGCAGAGAAAGTGAAATTGGTAAGAAGTTACTAATATTAAATGTGAATGGGTTGTCTAATAAATTGTAAAATTTTATAGGCAACCCTTTTTTAGAATTTTGAGATTTTATCTTTTAAAAAAAAAACAGACATGATATAATGGGTTATGGAAAATGAGAAAACAGATCCAATCATAAAAGCGACACTCATGTTTTTGACTGCTGGAGTTATTGCGGTTATCTTCTATTTTTTGCGCTCAATTTTTATCCCAATTACTATCGCCTTGTTAATTTCAATTTTATCTGACCCGCTTTTTAACTTCTTGCGAAAAAAATTGCGACTTCCTTCTATTGTTTCGACCCTTGTCATTCTTGCATTGTTTTTCTTCGTTGTTTTTTTAGGCGGCCTCTACTTAGGATCAAGAGTTAATGTTTTTGCCGATAAGTTTGATAGCTATAAAGATAGCTATGTGCAAATTTACGAAAAGTATGCAACACGCCTAGAACCCATTTGGGAAAAATTAAACGAAGAACCCTTCGATTTAGACGGGGTCGTCCATTTGATTACTCACGGAAGCCTCCCCGAGGAAAATGCAAATCCTCAAGTCACAGAAGTAGTAGAATCTACTAGCATAGCGGAGATTGATACGGTTACAGAAGCGGATGAAGGATATTTTAGCCCAAACTCACTTTTTGCGGACCTTAATTTTTCGGCCATGCTAAATTCACTTATTATGGCCTCTAATTCTATTTTTGGATTTGTCGGGGATGTTGTCTTAGTTGCCTTGTTTTTGCTCTTTATTTTGCTCGAGAAAAATTCATACGACCAAAAGATGAAAAAAGTCTTTACTGACACAAAAGGGTTGCAGGTGCGAAAGATTCTTGCGAAAATTAACCACCATGTGGTGCGTTATATCAATGTGAAGGTGTGGATTAGTCTGTTGACTGCGCTACTAGTTGTAGTGGTCGCTGTTTTAGTTGGAGTCGATTTTCCATCCATGTGGGGAGTTTTAGCTTTTATTCTAAATTTTATTCCAAGTATCGGTTCTATTATTTTTGTCTTTCTAATGACATTTTTTACTGCCATTCAATTTTTACCCACCGAGCAATGGGGAGCGATAGTGATTGTCTTTTTCTCGACAGGAATTATTCAGTTTGTCATTGGGAATATTTTAGATCCAAAAGTCTCTGGAGATAAACTCGATTTAAGTCCACTAACGATTATGTTTGCTCTTTTATTCTGGGGGCTCATTTGGGGTATTCCAGGAATGTTTTTATCTGTTCCACTTATGTTAGTTATAAAGTTAACTTGTGAAAATATCCCATCCCTAAGGCCATTTGCTATTCTTATTGGTTCTGGCAACGAAGCTTTTGACAAAAAAGAAGACACCATTGATCGCTTGTATCGCAAAATTAAAGATAAATGCTATCGGATTTCTCGCAAAGTCATCAATATACGAAAAAAGGGGAAAAAATAATGAATTCAAAAAAAGTATCCTTAACTGGAATTAAACCAACCGGAATTGTACATATTGGTAATTATTTGGGGGCAATTAAACCCGCCCTAGATTTAGCAAATGATTTTGAGGCGCGCTATTTTATTGCCGATTATCATGCACTCAATCAAGTCAAAGATCCCGAGGTCCTAAGATCTTATACTTATGGAGTAGCCGCTTCGTGGCTCGCTTGTGGGCTCGATCCTAATAAAGTATTGTTTTATCGACAATCCGATGTTCCAGAAACTTTTGAGCTCTCGACAATGCTCTCTTGCTTTACACCCAAAGGACTCATGAATCGGGCACATGCCTACAAAGCGCTTATTGCAGAGAACGAAGCAAATAATAAAGATTTAGATTCAGGCATCAACATGGGACTTTTTACCTATCCTATACTAATGGCAGCTGATATTCTTCTTTTTGATGCTGATTATGTCCCTGTGGGAAAAGATCAGGTTCAACATATCGAAATAGCCGTCGACATTGCAGAAGCCGTCAATCGAAATTATAAAAAGGAGCTCCTTGTTTTACCAACTCCAAAAATTGGAGAGGTGACCCAAACGATTCCTGGTCTCGATGGCAGAAAAATGAGTAAAAGCTACGATAACACCATTGCCCTTTTTCAGCCAGAAAAGAAATTACGAAAGCAAATCATGAAGATTGTTACAAATTCCCAGGAAATAGAAGAAGTCAAAGATCCCGACAACTGTAATGTTTTCGCTCTTTACAAGCTTTTTGCAACTCAAGCGGAACAAGATGCTTTAGCGGCAAAATATCGGGCAGGTGGAATGGGCTGGGGCGAAGCAAAGCAAGCTCTCTTCGAAAAAATGAATACTCTTATTGCCCCCATGCGTGAAAAATATGACTTTCTTATTGCAAATCCAGACGAAATTGACAAAATTCTTTTGGAAGGGGCTGCAAAAGCGCGAGAAATTGCAGGTGCAACTATTCGAAGATTGCGAAAGGAAATGGGTTTTCACTAAAATTAAAATAAGGATTATAAATGAATCTTAAATCGGTTTTAAATGAATTTTTACCGTTAGCTGGGGTCAGTGGTCACGAAGGAAAGAGCGCTGCTTGGTTAGCGACGGAATTTAAAAAATATTGTGACGAAGTTTACATCGATGCCTCAGAGTCTGTTGTTGGGATAAAAAAAGCGAAGGCTTCTCTTAACGACAATGACGAAAAAAAAGTAAGAAAAATGATGTTTGCGGCTCATTTAGACCAAGTGGGGCTAGTTGTTTCTAAAATAGAAGAGGGGGGCATTCTCCGAATCAATGGTTTAGGATATGATCCTAAAATTCTTCCAGGGCAAAGAGTCGTCGTTTTTGGCCGCAAAAATATTGATGGTGTCATCGGATATTATCCGAATAAAGAATGCCCAAGCATGAACGATCTTTTTATCGATACAGGTTTAGCATCGGAGTCAATCCATGATTTCGTGCGGGTTGGAGATTTAGCTAAAGTCGAACTTTCTCCAATTTCTCTTAAAAATGGTTTCTATTGTGCACCTTTTTTAGATGATCGCTCTTGTGTCGTTGCTATGTTGGCTGCGATGAAAAACTTAACACGCGCTTTAACCGATTGTGATATTTATTTTGTTGCAACAAGTGGCGAAGAAACTACTGGAAAAGGCGCTTGCGCAACGGCACATAGCATCAATCCCGATTTAGCAATCATTATGGATGTTACCTTTGGGGCTCAGCCTGGAACAAAAGAACCGCAAGCTTTTACTCTGGGTAAAGGACTCACAAGTTCGGTTGGTCCCTTGTTCGATCCTTATTACAGAACAAAGATAGAAAAAATTGCGAAAAAAGAGCATATAAAGGTAGTTGCGGAGGCGGACTCTGTAGGCTTTGGAACCGATGCCTCTTCGATTCGAACGATGGCAGATGGGATTCCCGTCGTTCTTATTAGCTTGCCTATTAAAAGCATGCATACTCCTGTAGAAACGTGCCTTATTTCTGACATTCAAGAACTCGCTAGATGGATAACGGCCATCTGCAAAAACATCAACCTAGATTTTATAGAGGAGGGTAGAGCATGAACTTAAAAACCCTCTGTGAAACGAATGCACCTTCTGGGAAAACAGAGCCACTTATCAATTTAATTGATACGATTATCGAAAATAGCAAAGTCAAGCTTGAGCGACGCATCGATAAAATGGGAAACCTAATCTTGACCAAAAAGGGGAGCCTTCCTTCCGTCACTTTAAATGCAGCACTCGATGAATCCTCCCTTTTTATCACTCATATCGATGAAAAGGGGCTTGTTCACTTCGAAAATCTTGGCTTTGACGATATGGCATTGGCAGGAAAACAGGTGGTCGTGGGCGAAAAAGAAATCTCAGGTGTCATTGGCTATCCCGCTATCCATTTGCATACAAAACTAGGAATTCGAGAAAAGGCTATCAAGGCGGGAGACCTTAGCATTGACGTGGGAGCCCGAAAAAAAGAAGAGCTTTCCTTATCCCTAGGAGATTTCGCTCTTTTTAATACTTCTTTTACCGAATTAGGTCGTTTTTATAGCGCAAAAGCACTCGATACTCGATTACCGCTTGCCATCGCTTTAGAGATTTTGACTCAGGGGAAAATTAAAAATGAAATTAATCTTGTTTGTACCTCTGTTTCTAAAAGCTATCCATGGGGTGCAAGTTCTATTGCACATCAAGTTAAAAGTGATTACAGTATTGTATTGCAGAGTGCGAATGTAGCCGATTTTCCTTGCGAAGTTTCTATTGCAAATAGCCCTTTTCAACCCATTTCTAATTTAAAATTAGAGGGGGGCGCTTTATTGAATGTGATGGATAACTCATACATAAGTGATACACAACTTTTTAGCCACTTTATTCAAATTGCAGAGAAAGAAAAAATTGTTTTTCAGGTTAATGAAGTTGTGAATAGTAAAAGTGAAGCCGGCTCCTATCAAACGACAGGAAATGGGCAAAAAGTCATTAGTCTTGGATTGCCTATTCGTTATATGGGATCTCCCTGCCAGGTGGCTAGCGAAAAAGATATGCAGTTATTAAAGTTATTGCTTGAAAAAGCAATCTCAAAACTTCCTAAACGAGGAACTCTATGAAAGAAATATTAAAACAAATTTGTCCCGTTTTTGCCCCTTCTGGACGCGAAACTAAAATGATGCAAGCTATTCAAGCCATGGTAAAAGATTATGCCGATGAAATAAAAATCGACACTCTAGGCTCCCTTATGGTCTTAAAAAAAGGAAAAGATGCATCTAAAAAATTGATGTTTGCGGCTCATGCTGATGAGATTGGCTTAGTGGTCACTCGTATCGATGAATTTGGATTTCTCTCCTTTTCGGTCGTTGGTGGCGTCAATGTTAAAGCAAAGATGGGAGGGGTTCGCGTTGTTTTTGAGAATGGAACGGTGGGTATTGTTTGTAAACGAGAGGCAATGAAGGCAAATAGCGTTGCCGAGCACGATTTATTTATTGATATAGCCGCTTCATCTAAAGAAGAAGCGACAAAGCTTGTTAAAGTAGGTGATTTTGCCGTATTCCAAGGGGATTGCATAGAGCAGGGGAATTTTGTTTTCTCTAAGGCACTAGATGACCGCGCAGGTTGTGCCGTCTTAATTAAAACGCTTCAAAAAATGAAGAAGCCCCAATACGACACTTGGTTTGTTTTTACTACACAAGAAGAGGTTGGCACTCGAGGGGCACAAACGGCGACCTATCAAATTGAGCCCGACTTCGCGTTCGCAATCGACGTGACGCTCGTCGGGGACAATCCGCAAGAGTACCCGGTTAATATGCGCTGCGGCGAGGGCGTTGCAATCAAGGCACGGGATCGAAGCATTATTGTCCCAGTTAAATTGCTCGATTTCCTAACTGATTTAGCCGCAGCAAATAAAATTCCCTACCAGATGGAAGTTTTACCCTTCGGTGGAACCGACGCGGGCGCCATCCAAATTTCTAAAAAAGGCGTGCTCACGGGAGCGCTCTCCATCCCATGCCGCTATGTCCACACCGCGTCGGAAATGATTCACAAATCCGACTTGCAAGCAACAATGGATATGGTATTAGCCATTATTCGGTCAAAAATCGAGCTATAAATTAAAACTGAATATCGAGACTAATTTCATTTAGCGCTGAGCTAGAAAGTTCAATTTCTAGGAGCCCGTTATCTTCTTCTAAGTCTACATCTTTTATTACACCCATTCCAGCTGTAATTTTGACTGTTGGAACACGTGTAAAAGTTTGACCTTTTGCAGGCACAATAAAAAGTTTATAATCGGGAGTTGGAGGGACATTTACCGTCACTTGCATTGAACTTGCAGTTGCCTTTTCGCTTAAAAGATCGACTAAACCACAACCAATGTGTCGGTTTGTAGCAATCACTTGCGGGGTGTCGCTTAATTCTTTAAAAGCGACAATCTGACAATCTCTGCCATCAACATCAACCTTAAACTTACCATTGACTAATTCATCAGCATCAATTAAATCTTCGTCCCAATAATCAAAAGCCACTATATCGTTGCTCTCAATATTGAGTTCTTTAAGGTCAAGCCATTCATTCATTTCGTTATCGTCCCAATTGAAAATACCAGCAAGTTTAATAGCACCTCGATTTTCTGTCGCTTTAGAATCAATAACCCATGTTTTGATGATTCTATTTTTTAGATAATCGACAGGAACTGCTAGTTCGTCATGAGTCGGGATTGTTTTTTGAATAAGCTCTAATCGTTTTTTAGGAAGAGTAGAATATTTAACACTAGTTGTATGTAAACTCCCTGTAAAGCCGACAAAAGAGGTGAGAGTCCGTGAATGCTTATAAGGGGCAGCTGTTCGGACATAGGTTGGGTCTGGGTCATTGTACCAAACTTTTTTATTTAAGAAGTAAAGAGAAGAGGTCGATTCTGGACCTACCTTCATGTTTAAGTCTCCGTCGCCACTCCAGTGATAGTTGTTGTCTGCACCAATTCGCATTCCATCGACCATACCAATGGAAGCACCTAAGACTCTCATGTTTTGGGCTAGATTACAACCTAAAACAAAGGCATTGTTATCTGTTGTTTCATTGACGATTTTAAGACCTTTTCTGTATGCTTCCACATTGCTCACTTCTGAACTAGAAAAGAAAGAGTCGTCTATATTGTCTGTGTCTTTAAATCCTTTGTTGATATAGAGCATATCACAACCAAGACCCGTCCATAGACCATCAATTTTAAAATATTCATAACCCCACTCGTTATAAATTCGAGAAACCATTTGTCTAACATAATCTTCCACTTTAGGGTTTGTCATGTCAAAACAAGTTCCTCCCCAGAAGGTGTCATAGGGTTGTCCATTTGCGCGACGAACAAAAAAATCTTGTTTGTCTTTGTAAAATGGGTCGTTGTAAGATCCAGAAAAAGGCATAAACCAGATTCCAGCTGTAAAACCGTTGCCTTTAATGTCGTCGGCAGTTTTTTGCATTCCACTTATTGCATATCTTCCAACAGGGTGAACTTTGTTAAAGTTTTTGTTTGGGCCATTGCCTTTGCTGTTACCTGCTTGCCATTTGTCGTCTAGTTGGATAACATTAAACCCCCATGGTTTTAAATGCTTAGCCGCATATTTGGCATTTTGTCGAATTTTCGCTGGAGAAGAGGCATCCCAGGTGTCATACCACGAACAGTAGAGGACAGGCTGAGGTTTTAGGTTGATGTCATAGGTATCGACTAAGAGGTCTGCATATTGCGCAAGCCCAACCCGAACGTCATCGAAATAGCCGATAGCGAGCGTTTCGGTCGTAAAGGCACCTAAATCATTTTGAGTTTTATTGCCGTAATCTAAGCGTGCGGTAATCGTTGCTGTATTGCCATTTTTAGCTACTTCGATAGAACCGCTTCCAGATTCGATTGTTTTCCATCCTACAACAATCCCATTATTATTTTTAGGATTTGCAAAAACAGCAAAAAGAACACTTTTTTGACCGCCAAGTTGCAAACCATCGGTTCCTTGAGTCACCCAGCTTTGTAAATCGTCGCCTGTCACTTCAAATTCAAAGGGGTAAAGTGTTCCAATGGTTGGGCTTGTCAATTCGACAACCTTTTGTAATTGAATAAAAGGTGCTAGGTCTTCGGTGGTCACACCGTCATTGTTTTTTAAAGCGATGCCTACAGGCCCAGTAAAAAGGGTGGTCGCATTTGCTAAAATAGCAAAACTCATTAAAAAAATGATGAAAATATTTTTCTTCATGTTTTCTCCTTAAGACATATTATCACATATTCCCATTTTGTCAAGAAAAAATCGATTACGCAAAATGGATTTCTCCTGAAAAGATATATCTTGACAGAATAGGAAACTTGACTGTAAAATGAATTAGGAGTTTTTGTGGATAAAAATAAACAAGGTTCTAATGAATCTTCCGAAGTTGTTAGCTACCTCTATTATATTTCAGACATAGAGACATATGAGTTATATTGTTTTTATAGTAAAGATATGGGGCTGCTCACTATACCTAACTCAAATAGTTGGGCTGGTCAAAAATGTTATAAAGTATTGCAAGGCAAAGACTCTCCATGTGAATTTTGTAATAATTCCCGTTTGGAAATAGGAAAAACAGTAGAGTGGAAATATTATAACCCAATTTTAAAGAAAGATTTTTTACTTCAAGATACGCTTGTCGAACTTAATGGGCGCAAATATCGATTAGAGGTGGCAACGCATTTAACCGATGAATCAAAAATAAAAGAACGCCTAGTAGAAAAATTGCGAGAGCAACAGACAATCAATAGTTGCATCGAAATGCTCCATTCATCAAATAAGCCTGTCGATTCTATCAATTTATTATTGGCAGAAATAGCCAACTACTATCTGGCAGATAGGAGCTATATATTTGAATTCAATTATCCAAAAAACGAAGTCTGTAATACATACGAGTGGTGCAATCGGGGAGTTTCTCCTCAAATTGACAATTTACAAAATGTTTCCATTAACGACCTAGCCCGTTGGATGCAATACTTTAACGAAAAAAAATCTATCGCTATCGACTCCATTCATAATAAAATTGACCCATCAACAAACGAATACAAAATATTAAATGATCAAGGCATTGATTCTTTGTTAATCACCCCCATTTTTGATTTAAAAGGCAGCCTCTCAGGTTTTATTGGAGTAGATGATCCACAAGCAAATACAGATAACCTCTACGTTTTAGAAACAATTACAAAATTTATTGCAGATTTCCTCGATAAAAATTTGTTAATAGAAAAATTAAAAAAGCTAAGTTATACCGACAGTTTGACGGGATTAAAAAATCATCATAGCTACAGTTCTTTATTGAGCCACTATGAATCTAATCCGCCAAATAAAATTGGCATTGCCTACATCGACATGAATGATATGAAAATAGCCAATGACAACTTAGGCCATAAGGGTGGCGACCTTATTCTCGTTTCTTTGTCTAAAATATTGATGGACTTTTTTCCTGGTAGCGCTTATCGAATAGGCGGGGATGAATTTGTTGTCCTTGTCGAAGATATCCTAGAAAGTGATTTTTATAAAAAAATTATTAGTTTTGAAGCAAAAATTGTAGAAATTTCGGAATTCACAGCCTCCGTTGGAGCGGTGTGGAAAGAAAGAGGGATCGATATATATAAAATAATTGAAAAAGCAGATAACAAGATGTATCAACAAAAGTTAGAGTATCATAAGACTACTAAATAAATTTAATCCCTTTTAGTTAAGATTTTATTGCCATTCCAGCATTTCTAAAAAGACTATTGTTGACTTCATTGCTGTTTAAAACTCGTTTTCCATTGACAAAGACTTGCTCGATTCCAAAAGATTGAGGTTGGTCGGGAGTTCCCTCTTTTAATTTTTGTTCATCAAAGACAGTTAGATCGGCAAAATAGCCTTCTCTAATAAAGCCTCTGTTAGGAAGCGAAAAACGTTGTGCCACACCGCCACTCATTTTGTGGATGGAGTTTTCAATTGTGTCTCCTTTGCCATTTAGTGCTAAGTGAAGAAATTTGGGGAAACAGTCATATATTGCTAAGTTTTGAATGCCGTTCTCTTCTACCCAGGCATCGGTCATGTAGAGCGAATGAGGGTTTTGTGAAAGATCGCTTAAAATTTCTGGAGTGGAGTAGTTGGACATGATGACGCGACCCTGATAATTGCTTATTTCGCAAAGGAAAATATAGGTATCAAGTTCCGATTTCCCAAGTTCAATGGCAATTTCTGCAACGGTTTTCCCTTCGTACAGTTGGTTTTCCTCTCCGAGGTAGGCGATACGCATATCCGCAAAATCAAAGCCAAGAAGTTTTTTAGTAATATTGGCTAGAATTTTAAATTTTGTTTTGTTGATAAATTTTTGCTTATCTTGGGAGCTAAGTGCCTGATACCAAACGGGCATAACGACCGTAATAATACTTACCCCGCAAAGTTCTGCATAAATATCAAACATGGCATCGACTCCGTTTTTACGAAGTTTTTCTATCATTTTAACAAATTTAGGATGCGATTTAAAGGATTTCTTTCCCACAAAAATTGCATGAGAGTATTGAAGTTTGACTTTAGACCCTTTGGTTATGGCTACAAGTTCATCTATTGCCTTTAATAGATGTGATCTTCCAAATGGGAGAGGGTAAGCCATAGAGACAGAGGAGCAAGCTCTAGGATGGACGGTAAGGGGTTTGTTGTATTTTTCGCAAATAGTTACAATTTTTTTAAGTTCGTCCGACTTCGCATAAAGACCTGGTTCGTACATGAGACCAAGTGAAATTCCACAAGCTCCCTCTTGAAGAGCTGTCTCTAATTCAGAAAGCATTTGGGCTTCTTCGGAGGCCGAAAGAGGACGATTCTCAAATCCGCTAATGCCTGTTCTTGTTGTGCAATGGCCAGCTAATGAGGCGATGTTAAGAGGAGCGTTTTTGTCTACTTTGTCGAAGAATTTTGGGAAAGTGGCATACTCGCCCTCGGGATCGCTATTTTTAAAGAGTCCAAGTCCCATTTTTTCTTTATGAGAAGTCTTTGGATTGTAACCTGCGGCAGAAAGACCACAGTTTCCTGTGATAAAAGAGGTGATTCCTTGTCTTAGGAAAGGTTCAAAGTATTTAATGGGATTATCTGCGAGTGCGTACCAGTCATTGTGTGAATGGGCGTCGATAAAGCCTGGAGCAATAGACAATCCGTTTAAGTCGTATACGGTTGCCGACTCTGCCTCTTGTTGCGAATAGCCTGTTTGAACCTTTTTGATGATTTTTTCTTCTATAATTACAGTGTTGTGTGTTGATGGTGTGTTGCTTCCATCATAGATTTTGCAATTGGTTAGGATTATCAATTTGTTTCCCCCTTATAATATACAAGATACCATGAGTTTATGAATATCGCAACTTTTTTATAAAGGAGTTTATTTTTTTTTGAAAATAAATTATTATAAATTATGAAAGAACGATTAACTGCTTTTGCTAAAGAAATAACCGAAAAAAATCCCCTTGGTGTGGTTCTGCGACATTCTGTTCGCGAAGAGATTGTAGACCACAGGGAACCGTGGCTTGCAAACTTAACCGAAGAGGGGAGAGAATGGGCGCGTCTTCTTGGGACCTTGTTACCCGTAAACCGAAAAGTTTGTTTCTTTTCTTCTCCTATCGAACGCTGCGTCGAGACTGCTTCCCTTATTGGAGCAGGTCTTGCTTCCGTTGGAGGCGAAGTTCTTTTTGTGCAACCTGTGAATTCTCTTGCAGATATGTTTGCAGACAGTGTAGAAGCGAGCCTCGACGCTGTACAAGAATTGACTCCCAAAACTTTTTTTACAGAGTGGGTCAATGAAAGTATTAAGCTTGCAAATTCTGAAGATGATTTTGGCCCCATTATCCCTATTAAAGAAGCAAAAATGATCTCTATAATAGAAGCAAGGCGAAAATTTCGCGAGGAACTTTTTGCGATTGCGAATCCTAATTGCCTTAACATTTTTTTAACGCACGATTATCATCTAAATATTCTACGCGATGATTATAAATCGCTCGTCGATCCAAACTTTGATTGGCCTCCATTGTTAGGCGGTTTTGTTTTGGATCCTAAAATGGCCTCTATCCTGACTCCCGAAAAAGACGATAAATGGAGGATGAGTTAATGTCACAAGGCTTACCCGAATCGGTAAAAGGTCTAACTCTTTTTTTTGTAGGAATCAAAGGCACAGGCATGAGTGCCTTAGCCGATTTATTTGCAAAAGCAGGAGCGATTGTTTCGGGTTCGGATATTCCCGAAGAATTTTATACGGACAAAGTTTTGCAAGACTTAGGCATTCCCTATGTCGAATCCTTTGACGACTCCCTACTTCCAAATCCTTGTGATTTAGTCGTTTATTCATCAGCCTACAATAAAGAGACTAACCCTCAACTTGCAAAAGCGGCAGCACTCTCAATTCCAGCCTTGACCTACACGCAGGCACTAGGTTTGTATTCCTCGCGCTTTTATTCTTGCGGTGTTTGTGGGGTGCACGGAAAGACAACGACGACTGGACTCGTTGGCTCAATTATGAAAACGCTTAATTTACCCGCTTCGGTACTCGTGGGTTCTGCATTGCCTATTTTTGATAATCGATCTATTTGGTCAGGAGGCGATGATTTTTTTGTAGCGGAAACCTGCGAATATCAACGACATTTTTTAGATTTTTTTCCAGGGGCGCTGTTGCTCACTAGTAGCGAGGCTGATCACCTTGACTATTTTAAAGATGCTAACGATGTCGATCTTGCTTTTGTTGAGTTTTGTCGTAAATTGCCAGAAAAAGGTATTTTAGTCTACTGTGCCGACGATGACGGTGCTTGCAGAGTTAAAAGAGCTGTCGAGAAAGAATGCAAAGAAAATAATAGAGCGCTTCAATTTATTCCCTATGGATTTAGTGCAAGTGGGGATTATCAAATAACGAGCATGCGCCAAGAAGATGGTGCAACCTATTTTAAAATGGCGGCTTGTGGCAGTGAACTTAAGGTTCATATTCCGGGAAGGCATCTTGTTTTAAATAGTGCGGGGGCTATTGCTCTACTTGTTTCGGTTTTAATTCAACAAGGAAAGAACAAAATAGAATTAGAGGCACTCATTTGCGAAATGGGAAAAGGACTCTCGGCTTATACGGGTTCAAGAAGACGAAGTGAAATTGTCGGGGAAGCCAATGGGATTTTAGTCATCGACGATTATGCTCACCATCCCACGGCAATTGATACCACGTTAGCTGGGTTTAGGGAGTTTTATCCCAACCGCCGAATTATTGTCGACTTTATGTCACATACTTATAGTCGGACAGAGGGCTTACTCGAAGAGTTTGCCTCCTCATTTGCAAATGCAGACATCGTTTTACTAAATAAAATTTATGCTTCGGCCCGAGAAGTAAAAGGAAACATTACGGGTGAAACATTGTACGAACGGACAAAAGAATATCACGATGAAGTTTTATATTACAATGAATATTTAGATGCCATTCCATGGTTGCTAGAACATTTAAAACCGGGCGACCTTTTTGTTACTATGGGAGCCGGAGATAATTGGCAACTTGGACGAGCATTGCTTAAAAAACTTAACAAGGAGACTTATAATGATTAGTATGACCGGTTATGCCTATCGAGAATTCCAAACGGAAAAGGCAAGTTTTTCGATAGAAATTAAATCTTATAACAATCGGTATTTAGATCTTTTTTTTAATATACCGAATTTGTTGTCACCCTTAGAACCTTTTTTTCGCCAACAGATTAGCGAGAAATGCAAGCGAGGGCGAATCGAACTCAATGTAAAGTATCGGGTTTTGCAAGATGGCCTAGATTTGCACCTAGATGAATCGGGAGTAAAAAAATATGCCCAAGTACTAGAGCGGATTCGTGAACTTGCTCAAATAAAGGAGCCTATTAGTGTTGCAAATTTTCAATCGATCTCCGGACTAATTGAGAGTCGAAATCGCGTCGAATTAGACGAAGTGCAGGCGTTGCTTGCTCCAGTTTTAGACGAGCTTTTATCCGAGTTCATCGCGGCTAGACAGCTAGAAGGAGCACAGACACAACGAGATATCTTAGAAAAAATTGAAACCATCGAAGATATGGTCAATCTTACAGCTCTATCGGCATCAACTATAGAAGAAAAAATAAAAGAGAATCTCATCGCTCGCTATAAAGAGCTTGTTGGAGAGTCGGTGGACATGCAACGAGTCTATGCAGAAATAGCTGTCTACTTAGTGAAAGCAACTATAAACGAAGAATTAGAGCGTTTATCGTCGCACATAACTACATTTCGCCAAATGGCTATTACTCAAGATCTAGTTGGTAAAAAACTCGATTTTCTTGCTCAAGAAATGAACAGAGAAATTAATACGATTGGAAGTAAAAATATCTTAACCGAAATCGCAGCCCATGTGGTGAATGCAAAAGATGCGCTCGAACAAATTCGAGAGCAACTTAGAAACGTAGAATAAAGTCAGGAGTAGGGAATGATAAAAGATAGAATTAAAATTGCCATATCTGGGCGTAGTGGTTGTGGCAACACGACAGTGACAAAGCTAATCTCGGAGAAACTTAATTTGCAGATGGTTAATTATACTTTTAGAAATATGGCAGTGGAACTTGAAATCCCTTTCGAAGAGATGTGCGCTCGTGCCGAATTAGACTCAAATTACGATTTACTCTTAGATCAAAAGCAGGTAGAAATGGCATCGGTGGGGAATACGGTTTTAGGAAGTCGGTTAGCCATTTGGATGTTGAAAGAGGCAGATTTAAAAGTTTTTTTGACCGCTTCTCCAGAGGTTCGTGCGGGCCGTATTTTAAATCGAGAGGGTGGGGATATTCAGGCTCAAATGCAAGTTACAGCAGCTCGAGATGCACGCGACCATGAGCGTTATAAAAAATTATATAACATAGATAATAATGAATTTGATTTTTGCGATCTTATTATCGATACGGATAATATTGGTCCAGAGGCGGTCGCAAATTTGATTATTGCAAAAGCAGAGGAAATACAATGATAACAAAAGCGGTAAGAGCAGCAACAGGTGTTCGAAAAGATAAAAAAGAAGAAATTGTTAAATCGATGAGTGAGTTGTTTAAGCAACTCGCGGATAAAAATAATTTGACAGAGGAGCAAATTGTTAGTGTTATCTTTACGGTGACTCGGGATTTACGATCCTGTAATCCAGCTACGGCTCTTCGTCTCTTCGGTTATACAAAAGTCCCTTTGTTTTGCATGCAGGAACCCCTGTATAAAGGAAGTACAAAGCGGCTTATTCGGGTTCTTGTTACCTTTAATTCAGAAAACAACGATTTTGTTCCAGTTCCCGTCTATATCAATGGGGCAGAAAAACTTAGACCCGATTTGGCCTCATCTTAGCTCATATAGATCGATAATGTGTACATGTTAAACAAATAAGAAAAAATAACTAGAGGTTATTGATTTTTTTTACTAAAGTGACTTGTTTTTATGCCGAATCACGCGATACTATAAAAGAGGAGGGGATTAGAAACATGGAGGTTTATATGAAAAAACTAAGTTTCTTTTTACTTGTCATTCTTTTGGTCTTTGCTAGTTGTCGAGATAACTCTACTACAACTCCTCCCGTGGTGGAACCTAGTGATCCCCCTGTTACGCCAGAAGATCCTACTACACCAAACGAGCCAGATCCAGAGCCCGAAT
>CAYJGX010000039.1:0-18471 GCA_964369795.1 uncultured Spirochaetaceae bacterium | reverse complement strand
GAGTGACTAGGTGCCCTCCCCCTAAATTTAACCATTTTAGTTTGCTTAAGTGAGCGCCAAAGAGTTTTTCGATATTTGCAAGAGTTTTTTCCGCAGCCTCAGCACCGGATTCACATAAATTATGCGAATGAAATCCTTCTGGAAAAGGTAAATGCGAAGGCCAATTGTCTAAAACAGAATGAAAGAGACCAAGCCGACTCCCCCCAATACAAGGATTATATAAATCCGTTTCTACAGTAGAATATTCGGGATTAATACGAACACCGCAAGAAACCCCGTTGTCAATCGCACGCATTGCATATTTTTGATATTGAGACAATGAATTAAAGGTAATATGCGAGGGTTTTGTTTTAATAATTTTTTTATAATCATCTTCTGTATAGACGGGGGCATAAACATGAACTTCACCGCTAAATTTTTTGCGAGCAAGCAAAGTTTCATTTAACGAGCTAGAAGTCATTCCCTTTATCGTTTTTTTAAATAAATTAAAAATTGGATAATGAGAGAAGGCTTTTAGGGCTAAGATAAACTCGACACCTGTAGCCTCCTGAATTTGCTTTATAATCTCTAAGTTTCGTTCAATAGCCTTTTCACTTGCCACATATGAGGCATTAGGAAGTTGTTCTAATTGATTCAAAAATAAATCCATCGATTTATTGTCGCCCATGCAACGAGAACGAAAACCATTTTTATTTAAGTGAGGTGCAGACAAAGGACTACCCTACTATTCTTGATGTTCAAAAGCTAATTTTTTATCTATTTGCTCGTGCCAAGGTAGCCCTAATTTCGCAACTAGCGCCATAAATGGATCGGGATCAAACTCTTCGACATTCCAGACACCAGGTTTCATCCAAGTTTTTGACATCATCATTATGGCTCCCGTTGTAGCCGGAACACCTGTGGTATAAGAAACCCCTTGAGATTTTGTATCCTTGTATGCATCTTGATGTTTACAATTGTTATAGACAAAATAGGTTTTCTTTTTTCCATCTTTGATACCTTGAATTTGACATCCAATGGAAGTTTCACCAGAATAATTTTCTCCAAGTTCACCAGGCTCAGGCAATACTGCCTTTAAAAATTGCAGTGGTTGAATTTTTTTACCTTGATAATTGATGGGTTCAATACTCGTCATTCCTACATTTTGTAATACATTGAGATGGTTGATATAGTTTTGAGAGAAAGTCATCCAAAAACGAGCCTGTTTTAGTGTAGGAAAATTCTTTACTAAAGATTCAAGTTCCTCATGATAAAGCAAATAGGATTCTTTAGCTCCTACCTCTGGGTATTCTACAGGTTGATGAAATTCAAGCGGCTTAGTTTCGACCCATTGTCCATCTTTCCAGTAGCGCCCATTTTGTGTGATTTCCCTAATATTTATTTCGGGATTAAAATTAGTGGCAAAAGCTTTTCCATGATCTCCTGCATTACAGTCAACGATATCTAGGTAATGCATTTCATCGAAGTGGTGTTTTTGAGCATAGGCAGTATATACTTGTGTCATTCCTGGGTCAAACCCACAACCTAATAAGGCCATAAGACCTGCATCTTCAAATCGTTTTTTATATGCCCATTGCCAACTATATTCAAATTTAGCTACATCTTTAGGTTCGTAATTTGCCGTATCTAAGTAGTGTGCTCCACCCATTAGGCAGCCTTCCATAATGGATAAGTCTTGATAAGGAAGGGCAACATTGATAACGAGGTCCGCTTTAAATTTTTTAATAAGCTTTGCAACTTTCTTAGGTTGATCTGCGTCTAGTGCGGCGACCGAAATTTTAATTCCATCTTCTTTAAAAATGTCATCGGCGATTTTTTTGCACTTTGATACCGTTCGGCTCGCTAACATGACCTCTGTAAAATAATTTGTTTCTCGTGCTACTTTTTTTGCAACGACAGTTCCTACCCCACCGGCTCCAATAATGATTACTCGGCTCATACTAATCTCCTTACTCGATATATCTTATTTTTATAATTTTAGGATTGACTCTTTACTGCCGCTTTGCCTAGTTCAAAAACTAAACGTGCAGCAACTGAGGCATCCCATTGACTGTTTCCTGTTTCATTTACATCAAACCCGATAATTTTTCTACCAGACTCTTGCAACCTATTTATAACATAAAGGGCTTCATTCCATGATATCCCACCGGGGACGGGAGTTCCTGTTTTCGGACAAAATTGCCGTTCTAGGGCATCGATATCGAAACTTAGATAAACCTCTTTTGGCAAAGAAAATAAAATATTTTCTGTTATTTCATTCCACTTTTCGCCGTTGGCTTTACGCTCAAATAAATCTTTATCGGTAAAGAGCGCCATCGGTTTTATTTTTCCATTTGCAAATTGAATTTCTTCATCGCAAAAATCACGTGAAGCAACAAAAGTAAATGACTCGACATTTGAGAGTTGTGCTGCATTATAAAAAACGGATGCATGAGAGTAATCAAACCCTTCGTAGCATTCCCGTAGGTCTAAGTGAGAATCGAAGACAAGTACCCCAAAAGAATTTTGCTCTTTTTGAGCTTGATCATTTAATGCCTCGATAAGCCCCAATGCGGTGGAGTGATCTCCGCCAATAACCGCAGGAATTTTGCCTAATTCTATTAGCTTTGTCGCTCTTTTCTTTACTTGATCACACATCCAACGACATATTAAATTTAATTCGTCTAAATTAAAGCGTCCATGGGGTTTTAACGTCCACCCAATATATTCTATTAAAAAAAGATACCAACGTACCAAAGGGCTCCAAAATTTTGATTTAAAAGCGACCCCTTTAAGTCTTGGAGTCATCCCTGGAGCATACTTCCATGCCTCTAAACTGTTTGCGTCGCATAAATCTAACTGAGTGCTTGCAGCTAATATTTTCTTTGGTGCTTTGGCTGCACCTCGCCCATACGAGGTAGTCAACTCCCAGGGGACTGGAATACAGGCTACTTTTCGCTCTTCCCAGGATTCTGCTAATCCATAAAGATTTCCATTTTTGACGCCAACATCATTGGGATTATATATTTTAGGAGTTTTTTTAGTTTTCTTCATAATATGTATATCCTCTCATCCCATCTTGATATGCCTTCATGATTTCTTTTCGTTGCACCGTATTAATTAATTTTAAGGAGACAGCTCTTTCTGCCATTTTTCTAACACGTTCAATCATTTCTTTTGGGGTATATTCAAGATAAGAAAGTACATCAGCAACTGAATCGCCCTCAATTTCTCGTGAAAATTCCATCTCTCCGTCTTCATCGAGCCGAAGACTAACAACATGAGTATCCCCCATAAGATTGTGCAAATCTCCTAAGGTTTCTTGGTAGGCGCCCACTAAAAACGTTCCTAAGATATATGGTTTTGTTTCCTCAAGTTCATGGAGTAGTAATGTCTTTTTTACTTCGCGCAATCCGATAAAACGGTTAATTTTTCCATCGCAATCGCATGTGATGTCCCCAATAATGGCGCGCCTTGTTGGACGCTCGTTGAGGCGATGAATTGGCATAACGGGGAAAAGTTGATCGATTCCCCAAATATCTGGAAGCGATTGAAAAACACTAAAGTTCCCGTAGTAAATATCACTTAAAGTATCAGATAGGTCTTTTAATTCATCGGGAACATAATCTAACTTAGGCAATAAACTTTCTATTTTAGTTAAAATTCCCCAAAATATTTTTTCTGCAAGTGCTTTTTCCCGCAGCGAAACGGCTTCGTGTAAATATTTAGAGCGAATTTCGTCTCTGTAATAAAGTGCGTCATTATAACATTCTTGAAGTTTTTTTGTAGTAACATTTTTATAGGTGTGAAGTAAATTTTCGATTAAGATATGTGAATCCTTTGGGATATCTGTTTCACTAAAATTGCTATTGAACCGGCTGACATCTAAGATATTAAAAAGCAAGACCGAATAATAAGAGGCTGTCGAGCGACCCGACTCACTAACGATAATAGGATTAGGCACATTCATGCGATCGGTAACAGCTTGAACTTCTTCTACGATATCATAACAATATTCATCGATTGTATAATTACAGCTACTGCCAAAATTAGTATGCGAGCCGTCGTAGTCTACTGCTAACCCTCCCCCGATATCGAGAATTTGCATATTTGCCCCCTCTCGTAAAAGTTCGGAGTACATGCGCGCAGCTTCGGATACGCCATTACGAATGTCCCTAATATTTGGAATCTGAGATCCTAAATGATAATGCAATAACTGAAGCCAATCTAGGTGGCCTGCTGTGCGAAGTCTGTCTACAGCATCGATGATCTGATTTGCATCTAAACCAAACATTGAGTGATCTCCACCCGATGTTTTCCAATGTCCTTCTGCCTCCGCACTTAAGCGAACACGAATCCCTAAAACGGGTTGAACCCCGAGTGCCTCGGCTCGCTCGATGACAACATCGAGTTCCCCTGGCATTTCAAGAACGATAACTGTATTAAGCCCTAATTGTCGACTCCGTAGAGCAAGATCGATAAACTCTTCGTCTTTATATCCATTACAAATAAGCAATGCTTTAGGATCTTTTAAATAAGCCATACCTGCAATTAGTTCTGCTTTACTACCGACTTCTAATCCATGGTGATAAATTCTTCCCGCTGTGGTTATGTCTTGGATAACCTGTTGCTGCTGATTCACTTTAATGGGAAAAACACCCCGATAAGTGCTATTATAATTGCACTTTTTCATTGCTTTAAGAAAAGCTTCATTGATAATTTTGATTCTGGAAGTGAGAATATCTTCGAAACGTAGTAAAATTGGAAATTCCATTCCACGTTGATGCAATCCTGTGGCTATTTCCATTAGGCTAACCGTTTTTTCACCGTTGTCATTTTTGACAGTGACCTCAACCTCGCCTTTATCGGACAAAGAGAAATAGGGTTTACCCCATGAATTAACCAAATATAAATCCGCAGAGTTTTGCTTGCTCCACCGTGCCACAGAAGCTTTACTTTCCAATTCCAAAATCCTCCATTTTATTGATTTTACTCTCAAATTCAATAAAAGTCCATATCCACATGGCGTATACTTATAGAAATCAATTATATCGGTACGATTATCAAAATTCTTGATCTACGATAACACTTTCATAAGAATCGCCGCTCTCTTGCAAGATAGAAAGATATTCTAAACTAAGTGAATTATTTTTAGGATAATTTGCTAGTGCATTGACGATAATTTCTTTTGCCAAAACGAGATTATCATTTTTGCGCACCAATTTAGCCACTTCTAAATCGCAAATCCAAGATTCCGAAAGAGCTAAAATCCGTTCTATCTCTTTTTCATTTAAAGAAGATTGCGTGCTATCAAGGGAATAATAATTGATATAAAATGGATAAAACGAGATGGTGTCTAATGCCAATGCTTCTTCATACAATGCTATCGCCTTATCCAATTGCCGTACATTTTGATAAATGAGCCCCAAATACCACTTAAATTTCCATGAAAAAGGATTAGTTTTAATTGCCCATTTTAACGGTTTAATCATCTCTTCACGGTAAGAGAAAAATCCTGTCGGGTTGATAGAATCTGCGATTTCTAATTCTTTAATCGATTTAAGATTGATGATAGAGCTATCTTTTCCATTTATGTAGGCTTTAAGAATACTAGAAAATGGATTAGGTTGTGCATAGGAGAGAAGCTTATTTAGTTCTTGATTTAGGCCAAGCCGTTGATAAAAGAAAAAACAATCGAGTTGTGTTTGATAAGGAAATTCGGACCTCATTTTTGAAATCCATTTTTCATATGATTTTTTTTCGTCCTTACGCAATGCTTTTTCGGCTAGTAATAAAAAATTAAGTGGATCGACATATAATGCATCTTCTAGAAAATCTTTAGCATCAATCTCAAGCCCAAAATCTTCATACGGGTCATCATCTACATCCATAATTTCATCTAAATAAAATAAAACAATCGCCTCCATAGCAACTATTTCATCAGTTGAAACACCCACACGCTTTGCTCTTAAAATATATTGAAAAGCATTTTCAAAATCTTTTTTAGCTATATAGATCTCTGCGAGTGCAGAAAATGCCGAGCCTCGCGTTAAAGGATGTGCACTAGCGATACTGTAACCATCAATTGAATTTGCAAAATTCCCTAGCTTATGCGAGATCAATCCATAAAGCAAATTTGCCTCAGGATGATACGTGTCAATCGATAATACTTTTTTTACATAGTCTAAGGCCGTTTCGTAACGAAATTCTTTTACTGCAATTTCTCCCATTCCCACTAGTGCCTCAATTTGATAGGGGTTTATTGCCAAAGATTTACCAAAGGATTCTTGAGCTTGAGTATAGTGACGTTGGCGAAGCCATTTATTGCCCTCAAGTGCAAGTGCTTCGCTTGTATTAGAAGAATAGTCTGATGGAATTTCTACAGGTCTATCTAATTTTTTATTTTGCTCATTCCCCTCATATAACAAACGATTTCCCAAGTAAAAGGAGAGTTCTCTCTTGTCAAATTTTGTCGGAAAAATAAAGGTTTGTTTTTCTAAGGGTTCTGCCTTTAAAAAAGTTGAAAAAACGAGGCTATCGTCTTTATATATATTAAGAAAATCTTCAAACTCACGATTTGGAGATAAAATCATTTCATATCCGTCGGGAATTGAGTTTAAATAGAAGGATGCATCTGCGGTAGCATGAGTAAGTCCCCCTGTCTCTACGACAGGAAGCCAGTACTCAATAAAAGTATCTGCATGCCCAGGATAAAAGGTTCTGCTCTTAAATGAGGTTTGACTGCTTTGTGGATTAGCTTGATCAAAAAAATAATAAGATTGTGGCAAATTGTCTCTATTTTGCCAGGTTGAACGGGTGGTAAAAAATGCATCTTCTTCACCAAGCCGATACTCCACAACCCAACGCGTGTTAGAGGAGAAGTCCACTGCCGAAACAAAGCAGCTAACACTATCGCTACCATCATTTTCACGAAAGTAATAATCCACAGGTGTTGCACAAGTGGGGTTATGCCCTAGCACACCAAAATTGATTTCTAATCCGCCAGAAGTCCATGCCCCTCTCATCTCTACATCCCGAAACTTTACAACATCGTTAAAAAATATAAATTCCTTCCCAGTTGATTTTTCTGTAGCACCCCAAACTTTGCCCCCGATTTCAGGAGCAATCCATAATTTAATATATTTATTTTCCATTATCACCATGGTCCACTCTTTCATCACGCCTTCTGTTGCAAAGGTTTCAAACTGTGGATATGGATAAATCTGTCCAAACTCTGGAATTGGATTTGGATCTGAAAAATCGTAAGTGAGTAATTGAACTTTTGTCTCATAAACCACGGAATCGCAACCAAAGGTTACAACTAAAAGGATGGCTAGTATCAACAGATGTGTAAAAAATTTTGTTGACATAATATGACTCCAATCTAATTTCTTTTATTTTATACGCAAAAGGTTCCTTTCGCAAGATGTTAATTTATCAAAAAAGAAACCCCATTTGCATCTGCAACTAGAGAACCGTTGTAGCCTGTTGGAGTTTGACCTGCAAGATGCTCATCAAAAACCTCCGCAATTTCGCGCAAATCCGAGCACCCCCCATCTAAAAAGGGCAACCACTCTTCAGGAAGATAATTTAGGTGAAAAATTGATGTTTGAAAGATTCCATCGAGTGAGGGTTCGCACATTTCTAGGAGACTGTTATAGCCAAACCAGCTGACTAAATCCTCTAGTAGATAAAAAAACGACCGAGGGAGTGAAGGGGCTGCATGAGCAAAAAGCTCTTTTAATGAAGAAAGCTGCCATTGAATGAGCGTAGAGTCGATACAATCAAATTTACGCTGCGATTCTAAGCCCTCTTTTTTTGCTTCGTTTATAAACAAGGTCTCAAGAGATATTGATGAGGTTTGCATTGCTGGAATAAGCAAAGAGATCCAAACGACCATCGCCCCTTTATTATAGAGAGAATCGACACAGTCGGCAATCTTTTGGGCAAAATCCATCTCTTGAGATAAAAAGGTTGGAGTGGATTGAACAAGATAAGGGGGATTTTTTTGCCAACAGATATTATATTTAATTGCCTCTTCGGCTAATTGAGTCGAGGGGAGAATTGAAAGACGAAAGATATCAAGATGATTAGGTCTAAGAGCCAATGAGAATTGTAAACTTTCCAAAAACCCATCAAATGTGTCTGTTGGCAACCCAAAGATTAAATCAAAGCCATAGATAACTCCAGCTCTATCTAAAATATGAATATGCTCTACAAACTTTTCTTTGTCAAAGGGACGATTTACTTCTTTTAACACCGATGGAATTGCCGATTGCAATCCAATTTGTAAGGAGCAATCAACCTCTGCCATCAAACTAGCTAGCTCTTCATCGATAAACTCGGCTCTTGCCTCAAAACAAAAATGAATACCCTCACCCTCTTCTAAGAAAAAATTTAGCAAGCTCTTTGCTCTAGGTAAATCGTAATTAAAGGTGGGATCGAGTACAAAAATATGATTGACGCCCTGCTGCTTAAATAGTTTAAGTTCGGCTCGAATCCGCTCCATGGGAAAGTGTCGGACTCGGGAGGAGCCTTTGCTCTCGTAACAAAAACTGCACTTAAATGGGCAGCCTCTTGCTAACTCCCAAAGGAGTCCCTCGTAATCGAGTGGGTTTAATAGAGGAAAATTGCTAAGCCACGGCGAAGGCAGTTCTTCAAGGTTGGCTTCGCCGGCCGGAGTAGATGGCGTTCCTAGGATTTGGGCGACGCAATTTTCCCCCTCTCCGACTAACAGCTCATCCCAAAGCGAAGTTTCTCGGACGCAATCTAAGTTTGCCGAGACTTCTGGGCCTCCTACTATGAAAGTAGGCGCATTTGCCCCTGTTTTTTCTTTAATTCTTTTAACGATGTTTTCGATTCGTGTTCGATTCCAAACGGTCATAGAAAAGCAAATAACACTTGCATTGTAAGACAATATGATTTGTTCAAATTCTTCTATAGTGGTTTCTTCGGGATAGTCATTTAGGATTTCGATTGACGCAAGAGAATATTTGGTTTCTTTTTGTAGCTGGGCTGCAACGGACGCTATTCCTAGTGGAACGGAATAAAGAGAGCGTCTAACATGACTCATGACAAAGAGATATTTTTTCATGAGTCTTTAAAGCATAGCATGGCAGCGCCAACGAGCTCTGCATAGGGGATAATTTGATATTCAACTGATTCCCCTAAATAGTTTCGCTTGATAGCATTGAGTTCGTCCTCTTGGGCGAGTCCACCGCAAATCGACCACTTTAAATTTTCACGGCGAGAAATATCACCCCATCGTTTCCACATTTCTGCCTTTGTATCGATATTATCTGTTGTAAATCCTGTATTATAGACAAAAGAAAAGTTTACTAATCGCTTAATGGGGTGTGGCATAATGGTGGCTCCAAGCTCGTTTAGTTCTTTGCAAACAGGGGAATCAAGATCGGCTTCATCGAAGACGAAGTTGATTCCTTCACTTGTCCCTGTTCGGTCACAAACGATCCCGCTCTTAGTCGCTCCAGCCCCGAGCAAAGCGAGGGCGTAGTCAGGAGCACCCGATAGCAGTTTAACGCCTTCTGGAAGAGTGCTATAGAGGCTTCCAGAAGCGGTTAAACTTCCAACTTGTGAGCCCCAAGGTTTAAAAGGGGGCAAATAAGGAAGAAATAGAGCCATTTTGGAATCTTTAGGATTCCAAAAAAAAGGATTTAATGCTGTCCGAGGAGAAAAGCAAGCCGCACTACGCGATAGGCGAAAAGTAAAGTATTCTGCAGGAGACAAGAACCATTTTAACTTGCTTTCCAGGAAAGAAGACTTTAATTTAGAATATGCGGTTTTAAAAAAAGGTAACAAATAGGACTCCCCTCCACGAAAATCTGATGGGATATCAGACCAACGAATAACATCGATTATCGGCAACCCATCGCCATCAACAGAAACAAGCGAGGGGCCATTTCCCCCTATCACAATACTAGTAACCATTTTCAAAGCATCCCCATGCGTGGACTGGAACATTTTTATAACAGCAAAAAAAGAACTTTCCCAAGTATGAATCCAAGTATTCTTGAATTCATACTCACTGCGATAGACGATGGGGTTATTAAGGTTATTAGAAAAAAAGAGTCCAGCTTTGATAGAGGATGAACCAATATCAAAAACTAGACACGAATTAAAATTCAAGGAATACTCCTAATCTTTTGGATGTAACAATTTATAGATAATTTTTCGATTATCTAATAGTGGGCTTGTGCTACGTCCATGATGTAGGCGCAACATAAAATGTGCAAACAATTGTGCAATATTCGCTTGAACATACCACGGTTTGCTTAAGAGACGCTCATCATGATAGACCGCATTCGTTCCAATAATTGCATCAAAGTAGCCCTTTTCATACGCTTCGTCAAATGCCTCAATCGCATTCCCCGAAAAGAGAGGCAAGCTAATTGCACACACGATCCGTTTTGCCCCTTCTCCTTTTAGTAACTGCATTGCCTTAATAAGTGTCCCACCTGTTCCAAGCATATCATCTGCCATAAAGACATCTTTTCCGTTTACATCCCCTAGCAAGCGAGCAGATTTGATGTTATTGTCTGTGGCATTTTTAGAAACTTTTGAGTAATCTCGCTCCTTATAAAGCATAGCCAGTGGAGCCTGTAAATTACCTGCATAAAATTTATTTCGATCCACTGCTCCTGTATCTGGCGATACAACGACTAAATTATCTTCCGTTAAATCATAAATTTCGCTTAATTTTTTTAGAATTTGATAGGAGGCATGTAAATTTTCTAGGTTTATTTTATGGAAACAGTTAGATATTTCGGTTGAGTGGATATCGAGAGTTAATATACGACGAACACCCATATTCTCACACATACGGCCAAACCATGCAGCAGTTAGTGCTTCCCTACCTTTTCGTTTATGTTGACGAGAATAGGGATAAGCAGGAAGTACAAGGGTCACAGAACGTGCATTAGACTGCATTGCAGCATCTATGGTAACAAACAAACAAAGAAGATGATCATTTACTGACATGACGCATTCTTCATTGCTATTTTCAAATTTATATGGATATGAATTTTCCATATCTTGAAAAATATATAAATCCATATCACGAACTGATGACATAATTTGAGATTTGAACTCTCCATTTGCAAATTTTGTAAATTCGACAGGAATTCGAATCTTTGGAGGCTCATAAGCATCTGGTGAAACTCTAGTATCTAGATGATTTGAAAGTAAATCACGAGTTAGACTCATTTCACTTTTTATTTCATCTTTGCCTAACTTATGTTTTTTTGCTAATTCATTTGCTTTTCTCTCGTAATTTCTAGTGTATAAATTACGGAGAATTGGAATGACCTCATTTGCAAACGCTTCCCCTCCGGGGCAAGCGATGACACCCATTTCATTTGGATTTGTAAAACTCATAATCGTCCCTTATTTCGTTTTAGTCTCTAAAAATAGAATACTAAATATTCAAGCTTTCATCAATAAAAGTTTAAAAATATTAATCTTATTCTCAAAACAAATCAAACTCGAATCCCAAAAGAGACTCCATCGCTGAATAAAATTTCTCTGATACTGCAACAGTCGTTTTTTCTAATGCAGAAAGCGACTCTAATGAGGTGGCTAATTTTAAATTTCCAGGTGTTCCACTACTAGTGCGCATTTTTAATGTTTCTACTGGATCTCTTAAAGCGACTTTTTCAAGTTCGAGTCCCACTTTTACATAGGCATCCCTAAAACTCATTCCTTCATTGACAAACTCAAGTGCCATGTCGGTCGCATATATATCAGACGTAAAACCAGCAATCAATTTTTCTCGATTAATTTTCATCTCGCGAATAGTCAATTCCATAATTTGAACACATTGAATTGAAAGTCGAGTTCCTAAAATAAAGGGTTCCTTTGTCTCTTGGAAATCACGATTATAGCCAGTGGGTAGCGAACGAACGATATTTTTCATTGCCGTCGCATAGGATGAGAGTGCACCCGATTTAGCGCGCATAAGCTCTAGTCCATCGGGATTTTTCTTTTGTGGCATAATACTAGAACCACTACAAAGAACATCAGGCAATGAAAAATAACCAAATTCGGGAAGCGAAAATAAGATTAAATCCTGCGCCGCCTTACTTAGAGTGATGACTAACTGATCTGCCGCATCAAGAATCATCGATTCAAAACGCCCTCTACTATTATTCACATACAAAACATTATTTTGAACTTTCGAAAATCCCATTAAATCGGATGTCATTTCTCGCTTTAAAGGCATGGGAACGCCATAACTAGCCGCAGAACCAAGGGGACTTTGATCCACCTTCTCGTACAAATGCATAAACAAAGCTAGCTGATCTAAAATTTCTTCTGCAAATGAACCGGCCCATAATCCAATAGAGGATGGCATCGCAATTTGCATATGAGTTCGCCCAGGCATTGGCGTCATTTCCTCTTCGCTTGCTAATTTAATAAAAGCCTTTACAAGAGCCATCCCTTCTTTTAATATTTCTAACAAGTATGCCTTAGAAAAAAGCCGAGTAGCCGTTATGACTTGGTCATTACGAGAACGCCCCGTATGAATTTTTTTGCCAGCATCGCCACATCGTTCAATCAAGAAATTTTCGATTGCGGTGTGGCAATCTTCGTCGGACTGGAGAATTTTAAATTCACCCTTTGCATGCAACTTAACCACTTCGGCGAGCTCTCTTTTTAAAGCGGAAAGTTCATCTTTTGTTAAAACACCAATACTCTCTAGCATCGTCGCTTGTGCAATAGAGGCAGCACAGTCACTTGGAACAAGATTTTGATCTAGCAAATAATCTCGTCCAACCGTAAAAGCTTCGATAAGAGTGTTTAATTCATAATTTTTTTGCCAAATTTTTGCCATATTGATAATCCTTTTATTTTACAAGTAATCTTTATTCGGTTCTTTTTCGATGATGACAGTGAAGTCATTTCCTAAATATCCTTCTACCATTTTGTATTTTGCATTACGAAGTGGAGACTTTTTAATTAAGAAAGGAATACTAATAGGATCCATGTAGTATTTCCCCTCTTTTTGCTTATTAGCTTTTGTGCTTAGACAATTAAAGACAATGTAACGGGCAGAAAGCTCATTAAACAAAACCAACCAATTTTTTACCTCATTCTCGTTATTATCGCTTTTTTTCATAAGTAAACCCGATGCAAATACAACATCAAAACTTTCTTCGGGAAAGGGATTAAAATCCATAATGTCTTGATTCAAAAAAACACCATGTGATAAACGATCTTTTGCAATTGAAATAAGTTCTTCATTGGTATCGATTCCAACATAGCTTGTTTTAATTCGACGGTCTCCTAGATATTTCAATAAGGTGCCCGTTCCGCAACCGATGTCTAGCAAGGTTTTATTTCCAATTTTTAATTCTTTATAAAGGACATGAAAACGCTTAAACTGAGCCTCTTCGCTTTCCCAACCATTAATTTTATAATCGGGCATTTTATCATCTATGTTGTTCATGCCTTTTGCTCCTTAATTAACTTTCTAATAGCGCCTTCTACCCAAAAGAAGGCTACAATCGATATCAAAATATTTCCACATACGAGCCCTAAATAGACCCCTTTAATTCCAATTTTAAATACATAGACAAAAAGCGCTGTAAAAAGCAAGCCAAAAATAAGCGTTCTAAAAATCGTTAGAAAAACACTCGGTAGCGACTTACCTAATCCCTGAAAGGTTCCCCGCCCCTGAATTCCAATCGTTGCTAATAAGAATGAAAATTCCATTGTTCTTACCTGCAATACTGCAAACTTAGTCACCTCTTCATTTCCACCTGTCATAAAATGATATATCCATGGTGCAAAACCAACATGTATGGAAGCAACAACCAAAATCATCGACATACCAATAAAGATACTCGCACGCCAGGCCTGTTTTACTCTCAAAAAATTTCCTCGACCAAAATTTTGCCCGACTACCGTCACTAAAGCAGAGGAAAGTGCAAGACAAGGGATCATGACTGCTTGGTCGATTCTGCCGACATAAGTATAAGCACTCATTGCCACTTCATCGAAACTAATTAGTATTTTATTATAGATAATCATGGCTATCGCAATTGTACTTTGAGACAAAAACATAGGAAAGCCAATAGAAAAAATCCCTTTAAAGGCATCAAAGTTCATTAACTTAGGGGAAAAATCGACATTTAAACCACTCTTCCCTCTTAAAAACATACAAAATAGAATAGAAAATGAAACAACCTGCGAAACGGAAGTTGCAATTGCGGCACCAGAGATTCCTAAATTAAATGTATAGATAAAAATCGGGTCTAATACAATATTTACCAAGACTCCAGCTATCATACTAACCATGATATATTTGGGAAATCCCATCCCCTGAAAGTAGCCCACAAAAGATTGCGTTAGCATTCCAAAAATTCCAGCCGGTAAAATCCAATAAAGATAGCTTAAGCCATTTTCAACATAATCCCCTGCCTTATCTGCGGCAAAAAATTCAACCAGAGGACGACTTGCCGTAAAGCCAAATAGAGTTAAAAGCACCCCAAGCCCTATCGCCAACCAGAACCCCAATGCGACCGTCGATTTTAGCATCGCCGTATCTCTTTTTCCTACCGACCGCGCAATAAGCGAACTGATACCCACTTGCAAAGCACTGGCTACTGCAATAAAGATAAACATAACAGGAAAAATAAGGCCAACCCCTCCGACAATCGAAGGATCATCAACATCAATTCTACTGACAAAGAGTGTATCTACAATATTTAATATAAGTTGGAAAAACATTCCCGTTAATACGGGTAAGGAAAGTCGAAACAAAAGTGGCACAAGTGGCCCTTCAAACATTCCTTTAACTTCTTTTTGATTCTCCATGCTAGAGCAACCGTCTAAATTGTTTTCGTTTATACGAGGCCGCTTTATAAATATTTTCGTATTCACCAGCAGATTTCTCCCATGAAAAAACCTCAGCCATTGCACGTTCTCGCATTATTTTAATATGTTCGGGTTTATTATACCATGCCCATACGGCCCACCCCACCGTATTATAAATGGCTTCGGGGGATAAAGTGTCAAAGACAAATCCTGTTCCTTCCCCTGTTTCTTCATAATATTGTTTGACGGTGTCGGCTAAACCACCTGTTCTACGAACAATAGGTAGAGTTCCATAACGCAACGAATACATCTGATTAAGTCCACAAGGCTCATAGGCAGATGGCATAAGGAAAAAGTCACTCCCTGCTTCGATCAAGTGAGCTAACCGATTATCAAATGCAGTCACTACGCGTAAATTGCTACAAGTCCAATCTAAGTGCTTAAGTTCGTTTTCGCACCATTTTTCACCTGTCCCTAAAATAACAAATTGAGCATCGAAATTAAGACACATACTAAAGAGCGAACCATGTCCAGGACCACAAAGTGCACCAAACCCTTTTTGTTCTGCAAACCGAGAAACAATCCCTATTATTGGTTTATCGGGATTGATTTCTAGACCCATCTCTTTTTGCAATTCTAATTTATTTTCGATTTTACCGCTCATGTCGGAAGAAGAAAATTTATATGGAATCAATTTGTCGACCTCGGGGTTCCAAATATCATACTCCATCCCATTTAGGATTCCATATAGATCGCCATTTCTTTGCCGTAAAATAGCATTAAGCCCTTCCCCATAGTTTGATGTTTGTATCTCTTGCGCGTATGTAGGAGAAACGGTTGTAATGACATCGCTATTCATTATTCCAGATTTAAGAAAATTTAAACTGTCCACCGATTCAAGTCCCGACGAATAAAATTCATCCCATTTAAGTTGCAATAAGTGAATATCGTCTTTTGGGAACCAACCCTGGTACCCTAGATTATGGATAGTTAATACGGATGCCGTTTTTGTAAAATAACCATCTTTTTCCCAAGTATTTAAAAATAGAGGAACAATAGCCGTAGGCCAATCGTGAGCATGCATAACATCGGGATACCACCCTAATTTCTTGCAAAGTTGAAAAGCACCCCGAGAGAGTAAAGTAAAACGGCTAGAATTATCGATATAGCTTTCGCCAAATTCTCCATATACTCCGTCTCTTCCATAATATTCGTTATTATCAATAAAATAAACGGGGACATCACTCCCAGGTAGTTTATCCTCCCAAACGGCTGTCCAAACTTCTCCAAACCCCAGAGGGACACCCATTGCACCAGGCAAAAGTGTTTTTCCCTCGGTGGAAATTCCGTAATAGCGAGGCATTACAATTCGAACATCATGTCCCATAATTCTTAGTTGTTTTGATAAGGCAGAAACGACATCAGCAAGTCCGCCCGTTTTTGCATAAGGAACGGCTTCGCTCGTGACCATTAGTATTTGCATAGAATCTAAGCTCCTATAATTGTTTATATCATAAGCGATAAAGACAAAAAAGTCTATATCTATTGCCTGCTCGCTCCTTCTTCGTAAAAATTAAACATAGAAAACTCCATCTGACAAAAAAAGCGCTATTAAAAAAACGAAGATTCCTACCCAGATAGCAGCCAATATCAAAAAGAAAAGCGGCAAAAATCGATCTACTCCACCTTTATTCCGCAAGTAATTTAATTGATCAGACTCAGAGTTCGGATATAGGTTGAGGGCTTCAATTTTAACATTCAAAAATTTTTTTAAAATAAGATAATTATTAGCAAACCCACAAATAAACCATCCCAACCCTAATAACCCTCCTGTCTGTCCGGCTATAAATAGATACAAAAAAGCAAATGAATAAGATCTACGATACATTAAATGAATTGAATTTAGTAAAAACCCTGACCAGTTCCAAGTAAAGACAAATTCAATAGAATCGTGATGAATCATTTTCTTTGCCTGTTTGCCATAATAATCTGCCTTATCACCAAAATAGGCTTCTAAATAGCGAAGCTCCTTATTCGATACTAAATCTGCAAGTTCGGTCGTAGCCCCACAGGCAGAACAAAATTTATCCTTTTCTAAGCTCTCATTTCCACACTCTCTACAAAACATACCTAACTCCTTATAGATTGCAATGAAAAAAACTCAAAATATTCCACCCCAGAAGCGGCAGTTATAATAAAAGACAAGTAAAAATAGAAGAAAATAGCCATCAAAATTACTGCAATAAAAAAGATAAAAACAGGCAAACCTAAATTGACTCCCCCGCGGCGACGCAAAAAATTCAGTTGCTCTTCTATACTATTTGGATATAAAAGCATTGCCTCTTTTTTCTTTGATAAAAAATTTTTTAACACTAAGTAATTGTTCGCAATTCCAGAGGCCAACCATTGCAATCCAAAAAAACCGCTAGTAGCTGATGATACAAGCCAAAAAACCAAAGCGAAAAGATAGGATTTGCGATATATTAGATGAAAGATTCCAAAAAAGAATCCACCCCAATTCCAACTCATTTCAAAATTTATTTGATCATTATGAATCATTTTTTTTGCTCGCAATTTATAATAATTATAGCATGCGACATTATCTTTAGTACCCTTAAAATAGGCCTCTAAGTAGAGGTCATCAGTAGAGCTTGCCTGTGCCTCATTTTCTCCCGATGAATATTGATTGTGCTTACTACCACATGCTGAACAAAATACCGCATTCTCTACAATTTTACTTCCACATTGACTACAAAACATAAAAACTCCTACTTATAGGATAATAGCACCAGAGAGCTCTGTCAATTAAAATTTATCCAAAATAGAAAATTTAAAATTATCAAACTCACCCCATCAACAACATTCGACTCGAAATCCAAAGTAGAGGATAAATGACCATTATGATTACAATAAAAGTTGCCTCTTCCTTTAAAAAGGCTTTGCCGGCAACGATCCCCTTTGCAAAAACATCTTCATAAATTTCTCGATTTCCCTTTGCCGCCCCTAGCGACGAAAAAACGCCATGCATTTGCTTTACTTTATCCGGTGCCAATTCGTCATAATAGGAATTAAAAAGCCGAAAGCCAACTTCTTTTATTTTCGCTTTGACTCCTAGTCCATCTAATCGTTCATCTTTCCTCTTAAAATCACATCGCTCTAAAATCCGATTTTTTTTCATAAACCCAAGAAACTTGTCTATATTAGTAGCCAAATAAACAATCCACTTTATCCCAAACAAGAGAAAAATATAGGCCGCAAAAACCTTTGCACCCGAAGACAGGCAAAAAATCCCAATAAAAAGCGACAAATAATCTATCGTTAAATTTTTAAACAACTGACGTTTACTTCTCTCCACTATTTCGTGCAGTCGCAACAAAAAAGCATCAAACTTCTTCTTTATAAGTTCATCGATCATCGTATCCGACGCCTTACGAACCACTCCTAGCAACTGCGAAAAAAAATCTGCCATTTAGCCCTCCTCTTCTAAAGATACACCTGAAAAGTGATTTTTGCAAGGCCTATGGAAAGACAGCGACCATTAAAGAAAAGGAAGCCAATAAATTTCACAATTTAGTTTTGGACGCCCTTGCGTCTAGCCAGCACGTCTAGCCGCAAGTCCCGTCTTTCAGGGGTTCCGTTCTTGCAAATTCTATCAAA
>CAYJGX010000038.1:17499-18530 GCA_964369795.1 uncultured Spirochaetaceae bacterium | reverse complement strand
TATAAGCATGAATTTCGACTCTTGCTCCAGGATAAAAAATAATCCCTTTATTATTTGCCACTTCTGGGTATAAAACAATGATATCATCGACCCTTTGCGCACTTCCATTTTCTTTTAACTCTTCATAAAGCTTATTAGACAATGCTTGTGCTTCATACGGAAGGTTTGCCCATACAAAAAAAAGGATTGTAGGAAATACAAAGAGAACTAAAACTATAACAGCACTTATCGTTATTATCTTTTTGCCTTTATTTTTCATATTTTCACCAACTCGCTCTCAATCTCCGTTACGACTAGCATAAGTCCCTCGTCTATAATACGCAATGAAAATTCTCCACGAGAACTTCGGTTACTTAAACTAAAAAAAGAGTTATCCATTTTAAAGTCGTTAAGTTCCCAATCAAGGCCTTCAGTTTCTACCCGATAACCATCAACAAGACCAATAGGAAAAAACGAAACCTCTTTCCCTGGCTCTATTTTAAAAGTCGCACTTTTGTTTACTTTATAAAAAACATCATTTCCAGTAATCCAAAGATTTGGGGCCGCATCTTTTTGCATAGAACGAACAATTGCAAGAAAATGGTCCATTCTTCCTCCCCCGCCACCCACTAAAATCCGAGTTTCGCACCCTTTTTCTACTAGCAACTGCAAGGCTAAATCTGTATCGCTCTCGTCTTTGTCCTTATCGTGTTTAATGACCTGCACCCCTTTTTCTTGCAAAAGGGTTAAAAGACTCGGTGCAATTGAATCCATGTCCCCCACAAGAAGATCTGGCAAAAAGCCCGAATCCATTGCCAACATGGCACCCGAATCCGCCGCAACCACATATTTCTCCTCTGGGTATGCTCCTAAATATTCTAGTAATAAGTCTAATAGAGGCCCTTGCCCCCCTGTAAATACAATTCCTAACATGTAACTTCCTATTCAATTTATTTTAATGCTCGCGTTTCACGAAAACCTGATTCTGAAAATTATTTCCCCCTTAAGGATTGTGTTGGCAATTTAGGCTCATTAAACACGAATTATTTTCA
>CAYJGX010000038.1:9089-17399 GCA_964369795.1 uncultured Spirochaetaceae bacterium | reverse complement strand
AGACGAAAGTTTATTGAAACGCCTGCGTTTCACGAAAACTTGAGGCTTGCAAAATCTTCCTTCCTCCTAGAGTTTGTTAGCTTTCATAGCTTGATAAAGAATTATAATTTTAAGAATAGGTTTATTGAAACGCTTGCGTTTCACGAAAACCTGATTCTAAAAATTATTCCTTCCTTAAGGATTGTGTTGGCAATTTAGGCTCATTAAACACGAATTATTTTCAAGACGAAAGTTTATTGAAACGCCTGCGTTTCACGAAAACTTGAGGCTTGCAAAATAATTCGTGAATTACTTGTGACTAAATTGCACCACAAACATATTGTACTTGACTTTTACCAATTAGACAAGTTAAATTGAATCATGAAAAAAATTTCGATCGATAAAAAACTAAGCCAATTCGGAGAATTTTTTACAAATGCAGGTTTTAATTGCTATTTAGTTGGAGGTGCCGTTCGCAACAAAATTGCAGGACTTCCCCCCTCCGATTACGATTTTACCACCGATGCAACTCCACAAGAGGTGATGAAACTTTTTAAAAAAGTTATTCCAATTGGAATACAACATGGAACGGTCGCCGTCCTTTTTAAAGGTGAAAGTTATGAAGTGACCACTTTCAGGATCGAAGAGGGTTATTCCGATAGCCGACGCCCCGACAAGGTTATTTTTTCTCGCAATATTAACGAGGATCTTTCACGACGTGACTTCACTATCAATGCCATTGCCGCAAATTTAACCGATGGAGTTATTATCGACCCCTTTAACGGTCAAAAGGATATCAAAAATAAATGCTTAAAAGCCATCGGCACACCTAAGCTTCGCTTTGAAGAAGATGGACTTAGGATTTTACGCCTCTTTCGTTTCGCGGCTACTCTTAATTATAAAATCGAGAGCGAAACCTTAGACGCTGCCTGCCAAATGGCAGATAAACTAAAAAAGATATCGCCAGAAAGAATCCGAGACGAATTCACTAAAATTCTTCTATCAGAAGATCCATCATATATCATCAATTTAATGCAAGAAAAGGGAATTTTAGCACTCTTTTTACCCGAGCTTTGTGCCTGCGTCGGGGTTAGCCAAAATGAGCATCACCTATGGGATGTCTATGGACACTCTTTGCATGCTCTCTCTGCAATGAGAAACCCTTCTCTTGAATTACGACTAGCTGCACTCTTGCACGACATTGCAAAACCCCTTTGCATTGGCGAGAAAGATGGGAAACGAACTTTTTACAATCACGAAAAAAAATCGGCTCTATTAGCAAAAGATATTTTAACACGACTTAAATTTACCAATCAACAAATAAAAAAGATTTGCCATCTCATCGATCAACACATGTATCTCTACACTCCAGATTGGTCGGACAAGGCTGTGCGCAGATTTATAGAACGCGTTGGCATCGAAAATATTAAAGATCTTTTTGAACTGACAAAAGCAGACCGTTTTGCCCATAAAGGACAAAAAAGCGACTACAGCGATTTAATTGAATTGCTCACACGTATTGAGGAAATTATCGAAAAGGGAGATGCACTTTCTATAAAAGATTTAGCGATTAATGGGAGCGACTTAATTGCCGTTGGGGCGAGTAAGGGGCCATCGCTTGGTATCATTTTAAACGAGCTCTTAGATGCCGTTATGGAAGACCCAGAAAACAATACTAGAGAGAAACTTTTAAATATGGGTAAAATTTTATATAAACAATACAATCCTTAAATCGAATTGATTTCGTTTTCAAACTCTTCAAAAACCTTTGGATCTTGTTCGCGCAGGCAATTACAAGCCATTTTGGCTGCCTGTTGTTGCGCTTCTTTCTTATTTTTCCCGCTCCCTCGGCCTAGTGGCTCTCCTAAGACGATGACATCTACCGTAAAAGTTTGATCATGATCGGGTCCTGTTTTAGATACAAGTTTATATTGAGGGAAAACCTTATCTTTTTTTTGAAAAAATTCCTGAAGAAAAGTTTTATAATCTCTTTGATGGCGATTTTCTTTAACTTTTTGAATTTCTGGGATAATAATAGCTTCTACAAATTTTTGTGCATTGTTAAAACCGCTGTCTAGGTATATGGCGCCAATAATCGCTTCCATGGCATCGGCTAAAATCGTTTTCTTCTTGCGACCACCAGAATTTTCTTCCCCTTTTCCAAGTAGCAAGACGTTATTAATTCCTAAATCGAGGGCAATACTTGCAAGAACCTCTTCGCTAACGACATAGGATTTCATTTTAGCTAAATATCCCTCTTTTTGTGTTGGAAAATGATGATAAAGTAAGCTAGAAACGACAAAGCCAAGTATGCTATCACCAAGAAATTCTAATCGTTCGTTGTCGCTATTTACACTATTTTCACTTTGATAAGAGCGATGAGTTAGGGCAAGTGATAGTAATTTTATATTTTTAAATGACAAAGCATGACTTTTAAGAAAAAGCTGCAACTTCTGACTTTCATCAGATTTTACAGCTTTTTTTGAAAAAGTTTTTGCCTTAAATAAATTGTTCAAAACAATTATTTTTTGATTTTTGCAATGAAATTTACGACATCACCAACAGTTGTAAATTGGCTAGCTTCTTCGTCTGGAACTTCGATTCCAAATTCTTCTTCAAATGCAAAAAGTAGGTCATAAGTATCTAAACTATCTGCACCTAGATCTTTAATAAAAGATGCTTCCATAGTTACTTTAGCTTCTTCGATTCCTAGTCTCTCTACAATTGCTTTTTTTACACCTTCGAATACTTCATTCATTTTAATACCCCCGTATTTAGCTTAACTTCTCAGTTTCGATAACTTGTTGTCCTTTGTAGAAACCACATTTAGGACAAACTCTGTGTGATAAAACTTTGCTACTACAAGTTTGACAAGTTGTCAACTGAGGAGCATCTAATTTCATATTGATTGCACGTCGTGCTCGACCTTTTGCTTTAGAAATTTTATATTTTGGAACTGCCATTCTATTACCTCGCGTAAAATATATTAGTTATTTTACATTATAAATATCATCAATGTCAAGTAAAAGAAAACTAATTCTTTTTTCGTAATTCTTCCTCGACATTTTTTGGAACCATTGTCGAAATATCTCCACCGAAAGAAACTAACTCACGAATAGACGAAGAACGCAATACAAAATATTGTGGGTCGGTCGGGAAAAAAACCACTTCTAATTCTGGCATAAGGGATTTATTCATCATTGCTAGTTCAAATTCGTAGCTAAAGTCGGTTAATGCCCTTACTCCGCGCACCATAAGAGGAGTTTCATAATCTTTTGCAAAATCGACTACCAACCGATCCCAAGAAACTAGTTTTACATTATTATAATCTGCTAATAATTCGTTCATTAGTTCTAAACGCTTTTCAATTGTTAGATAACCTTTTTTTTCCCTATTTTGAGCGATAACCACATAAAGGGTATCAAATACAGCGGCTGCACGTTTAATTAAATTGAGATGTCCGTTTGTAGGTGGGTCAAAGGAACCGGGAAAAAATGCTTTTTTCATTCTTCGACCGTATATTTTTGGATACGATTAGACATTTCTTTTCGCCAAAGAGCTTTTTCGGAATCTGTTTCGATATCGATTTTTTTGGTGATTTTAAATCCTGGACTTTCGCTTATCTTTTCGATAATGCCAAAAGAACCCTTTCCTAAATAAGTGACTTTTTGATTTTCTAAAAGATTTTCACGCGTTTGAATTCTTTCTAAGATACAATCAAAATGAACCGGATTAGATTCGCCCGAAACGTGAATCGCCGTACTTAAAAATTTAACTGGCTTTTCACAATAAGGACAATTTTGAATATCTTCCTCTGAAGTCTTAAAAAATTCATGAGCCATTTGCTGTTCTTTTTGTTCTGCTCTTGGATCGCGTTTGACTTGCTCGGCTTGTTGAGGCCGATTGTTGTTTCTGCGATTGTTTTTAAAACGACGATTTCGGTTGTTATTACGATTTCGATTGTCGTTTTGATGTTGCTCATTTTGATTTGGAATGGACACTTTACCCTCTTTCACCAAAAAGCTGAATTGATATAGCTTCGGCAATTACAGAAACAGCTCTGCTAATATAATTCGGATCTTTGATTTTTTCTTTCATTTCTTCAATTAAAACTAAATCAATCTGTTTTGCGACTTTACTCATAGTAAGGCGTTCTCCTCAAAGGCATTTTCAAAGTGCGTTATACCTTTACTATCGACACAAATTCCAAGGACATCAAATCTAATTAGTAAATTATTGTGTTCTGGATGAAAAAAAAGATACCCTTTTGCGACTGACAAAATTTTTGATCTTTTTTTTCGGTTAATTTGATGATAGAGGGCCTCTATTCCCACCTTTCCAATATGTTTTACCTCTACGAAAACAAGAAAATTCCCATCGATAGAGATTGCATCGATTTCGCCGCTTGCAGTTCGATAATTGCGTTCTTTAAGAATATACCCTTTCGATTCTAAATAGTCTACACAAAGGCTCTCGCAATACTGCCCAAGACGAATATGATCCATGTTTATTGAACCTCTAAATTATAAACACTTGTAATTATTTTTGCAACCGCTTCGTAGATAGCTTCTGGAATATAAGAGTGTAAATCACAGGAAAAGAGCAAGTCTGGCAAAAATTCATCTTCTACGATTGGAATCTTTTTTTCTTCGGCAAGCTTTAGAATTTCAGAAGCCTGTAATCCCACGCCCTTTCCTCTCACTTCTGGTGCCTTCATGCCCTCTTCCCATTTTAAAATGATTGCTTTTTTTCTTTTATGCATAATCTACTTCCTAATAACTTACTAATAAAGCTAAAACAAATTTTTGCCTATTTTTTATGCTTTATAATCCATTTCTTCTGGAATTTTATATAAATAGAAGCCATCAAACTGGGCTAACTCAAATTGGCTCGTAGAGCGCTTAAAGCCAATGCCCCCAAGAATAACTCCCACTTGCGCCATAAAAGCCCGCCTAGAGGGCTCTACAAAGCTCTCACCGCAACAATAAAATTCTTTTTTAATGCAATCCATGTGAATCGTATGTGGACTATTTTGACTCATCCAATTGATATTAAGTTTTGAACAAAGGTTATTTTGCATTCCTACAGTGACACTGCCCCCAAAGGCGCTAAAGTTCGAGTCTACCGAAAAAGGAAAAACTTTCCATTCGAGCCCACCTCTCTTCTTCGTATGATTAAACAAATGCAAGAAAGTTTCCCCGCTCTCTGTGCGCTCTTGAACGGGGCCAAATAAATAGGGCAAAAAGTCCAATAAGGTTTTTTCATTTAATACAATATTTTTTTCTGCAAAGGCAAGCGAACTTGCTAGACTTAAAAAGCTTTTGGCATCGGCAACACTATCGCCCTTAAACATTTGCTTTAGTAGACTCATTTGCTCTTGTGCCGTTTCTCTCCCAATTGCATTCTCACTTAAATAAAAAAAGAGACTTTCTGGAGAAAAAGCGGCAATCCGAGAAAGCATTGGCAAACGCAAAAGAGTTTTAACCCCTGCTTTTAGCAAGGGTTCTTTGTTGATGTTTTTAGAAACAAAAAAGCTACTAGATGCTTTCTTATTAGAAATTCCAGTAGCTCCTTTGTTATCGTTTGATATTGAAACAGGCATAAACCTAGTGTTTCTTTTTGATAAGTTCTTTAACTTTAGCTGCTTTACCTTTTCGGTCTCGAATGTAGTATAATTTAGCTCGTCGAACTTTACCTTTTCGAACAACTTCTACTTTTTCGACTCGTGGTGAGTGAAGTGGGAAAATACGTTCTACGCCTACACCATAAGAAATTTTTCTTACAGTAAAAGTTTTTCCAACACCTGCATTATTTTTAGCAATAACAAGGCCTTCATATACCTGAATTCGTTCTGTTGTTCCTTCTACGATTTTAAAGTGCACTTTTACAGTATCACCTACTTTGAAGTTTTCGAAATCTTCTTTAATTTGTTCTGCTTCAATTGCTTTTACAAAATCCATAATATTTCCTCACAGTTTATTTTTATCAAATAAAATAAGTTTAATCAATATGTAAACAAAAGTTTACCCGTTATCTAGCCATTATTTGCCTTTTTCCAAGCCTCGTAAAGGTCAGGACGGTTCTTTTTTGTCTTTTCTATCCGTTTTTCTTGACGCCACGCACAAATTTTTGCATGATGTCCAGAAACCAAAACAGGTGGCACTTCTAGTCCCCGAAATTCTACTGGCCGCGTATATAAAGGATATTCTAATAACCCGCCTGTAAAACTTTCTTCTTCTAAAGATTCCTGAGAAATGACTCCGTCTATAAGCCTGTAAACAGAATCTACCACCACAAGAGCTGCTAACTCGCCAGAGGAGATAACGTAATCGCCAATGGAAATTTCATCGGTCACATAGGTGTCGATGATCCGTTGGTCGATTCCTTCGTATCGTCCACTGATAAAGATAAGCTCCTCTTCTTTTGAAAGTTCGATTGCCAACTCTTGCGATAAAGGCACCCCAGAGGGAGAAGGATAAATAACTCGTTTCCCTTTTGCCTGAATTGAATCGAGTGCCAATGCAAGGGGCTCTGCTTTTAAGACCATTCCTGCTCCTCCCCCATAGGGTTCGTCGTCACAGGTTCGATGCTTATCGAAAGCAAAATCACGAATATTTATCGGTTCGTACTGAACTAAATTTTTATCTAGCGCTTTTTGCATTATTGAAGAATGGAAAAAGGCATCTGTAATCTCTGGAAATAGAGACAACATGGTAAACTTCATTCTAAAAACCAACTTTCTAAAAGTTCGATTGTTTTAGCTGAAACATTGATATCACCAATAAATTGCGGTAGCATCGGCAAGAATACTTTCCCACCTTCTTTCTTTTCTACTTCCAATAAATCCGATGACGCATTTGTCACAACACTAACAACTTGTCCAACATCAACCTTATCAAAAAGAATATTACAACCCACTAAATCGGCTATAAAAAATTCATTTTTTTTGCAAGGCGGAATTTTTGAACGCTCTAACAGTAGCTCGCCACCGACTAACTCTCTAACCGCTTCGGGGGTATCGACCCCTTTTAACTTGATTAGAATTTCGTTGCCGCTAGGAACTTTTTTCTCGATAGTAAAAGTTCGAACTCCACTTTGAAATGAAATTCGAACCTCTTTAGCCGTCGCAATATGCTCAAAACTCCCCGAATAGCTATGAATCTTCATGAGACCTGCTACCCCGTGAGGCTTTCGAATCCTTGCAACGACTAAACTATCATTATCATCTTTCTTCATCAATATTAAAACCTTAGTCTAAGATTTCTAGAACCACTCTTTTGCCAGTTCTAACAGATGCAGCTGAGATGATAGTTCGAATTGCTTTTGCAATTCTGCCGCTTTTTCCAATCACTTTTCCTACGTCTTCGGGTGCAACACACAATTCTAAGATTGTGGATTTTTCACCTTCTACTACATTTACAGAAACTTCTTCTGGAATATCTACCAGTGATTTAGCAACATACTCTACAAGATCCCTTTCCATAAATTACTCCTATAAATTAACCAAGAGTAATTTGGTTCTTGTTTAGTAATCTCTTAACGGTTGCAGATACGATAGCTCCTTTACCAACCCAACTTTTCACTTTGTCAGCATCTACTTTGAATTGTTTGTCTTCTGCTTCGATTGGGTGATAGTACCCAATTTCTTCGATGGTTTTACCCGTAGCAGCTTGATGACTATCAATTACAACAATTCGATAGTAGGGTCGCTTTGTAGCTCCAAGTCTCTTTAATCTGATTTTTACACTCATTTCCGTCCTCCTTTGTCGAGTATCAATATGATCATCCCCCAAATTGAGAGAATAATTGCTCTTGATATTTTTTATTTTTAGAAACCTTTTTCATCATTAGTTTCATCTTTTCAAATTTCTTTAAAAGACGATTGACATCAAATACCGTTGTCCCGCTCCCTAAGGCGATGCGTTTTTTTCGGTTTGGTCCTAAAATTCGGGAATTTTCTCGTTCGTACATTGTCATGGAAAGGATGATTGCCTCTTCGCGTTTCATCTCTTTCATGTTGATGTCCTCTTCTGATACTTTCCCAGCCGCTCCAGGAATCATGTCGATGAGTGATTTCATGCTACCCATCTTTTTGACTCTTTGAAATTGCTCTAAGTAATCTTGCAAGGTAAAAGTAGCTTTTGCCATTTTCGCTTGCAATAATTGTGCCTCTTCGTCGTCAATCGTTTCTTGTGCTTTTTCTACAAGAGAAACGACATCACCCATACCTAAAATTCGTGAAGCCATTCGGTCTGGATAAAAAGGATCTAGATTTTCTAGCTTTTCACCCACCCCGACGAATTTTAAGGGTTTGCCCGTTACCGACTTGAG
>CAYJGX010000038.1:3301-9079 GCA_964369795.1 uncultured Spirochaetaceae bacterium | reverse complement strand
AGTCGAACTTTGTTAAAATAACCCCAGTGATCCCAATACTCGATTCGAATTCACTAGCGATTGTAACGGCATTTTGTCCTGTCATCGAGTCGGCGACAAAGAGTTTTTCTACGGGGTTAGCCACCTTAGAAATTTCTTTAAGTTCGCTCATCATTTCGGAATCTAAGTGCATTCGTCCAGATGTATCGACAATGACAATATCGTATTGATGCTTTTTCGCATATGCTAGGGCATCTTTTACCACTTTTGCTGGCTTCTTTTCCGGTGCAGTAAAGACTTCTACTCCCGCTTGTTCGCCTAACACCTGTAGTTGTTTAATAGCTGCTGGTCTTACTAAGTCGGCAGCAACCAACAATGGGCGCCTGCCTTCTTTTTTAAACTTGTAGGCTAATTTTCCCGTTGTTGTTGTTTTACCAGAACCTTGTAAACCCATCATTAAAATGACCGACTGAGTGTCAGGCCCTCTTAATTCGAGTTCGCTTCTAGTGTCTCCTAGTAAAGAAACCATTCGGTCGTAGACAATTTTAACAAATTGTTGCCCAGGATTAACAGAACGTAAAACTTTTTCGCCTTTTGCCTCTTCTAAAGTTCTATTGATAAAACGGCGAACAATCCGAAGATTGACGTCCGCTTCTAATAGCGCAATTTTAATTTCTTCTACAGCGTCTTCAACATTCTTTTCTGAAATGTTTGATTGTCCAGAGAGTTTTTTGATGATATCTGAAAATTTAGTAGAGACTTTTTCGAGCATTTATTTATCCACAGTTTTCTTATATAAACATAATTTAATTATAAATGTCAACTATTTAACGGATTAGAAAATAATAATTATGTATATAGTCGGCTCTTGCCTTAGACTCCTCTGATAATGAAGAGGCGGGAAATCGACTAGAAATTTCGTTAAAATAATCATAGGATTGTCTCATACCCTTAGGTGTATTTAACTGAAAATAATACAACCCCAATTGAAACAAGGATCTTACATTTTCATCTGCCATCCCATCTAACAATACTTTGATCTCCTCTAAACTCGGATATAGCTCATGGCTCTTCCATCGAAATTCTCCTTCCTCGGTAATCGGGAGCACCTCTTCTACAACCGCAGGCTCAACTTCTTCTACCGCTGGAAGGTCTATAATCTGGGAAATCGCTATATGATCTGGCTTTGAAAAAACACGATTACTCTTTTTTTCATCGATTATTTTAACCCAGACCTCTCTAGTAGTGAAACCTAATTCGTTCTCAAATATAGTTTTACCTGGAAGCAATGGTTCAAAATTCTGATAATCGAAACGAAAATAGTAATCGCCAATGGCAGTAAACTTAAACAAAAAATGTGTTGCGTCTGCATTAAAATCTTTACCCCGTAAAATGGGCGTTTGGTCAAAATCGCCATCAACATCCGTGAAAAGCCAACCAAGCCCTGGAACCACAACCCAAAAAGTCTTGCGCTGATTAATATTAAATGTAAAATCGGCTTCTTTTGGATTAGAAAAAAGGGAAATAGCAATAAAAATAAAGATAGAAAGAAAGGCTAGCCTCTTCAACTTAAGGAACCTCGGAAAACAAATCCTTTATAAGTGCATCATTTTTTTCTTCGAAAATATCGGTTGAAATTTCGGAGGGATCGGTCCATTCGCCTTCGCCATGAGTTCCCTTTATTTGAGCTTCGCTCCATTTTTCGCGGGGAGTTCTAAAGTCGACAGGATCCTTTTTTCGCTCTGCTTTCATTTCATCTGGGATTTCTAGACGATGCGAATCGAAGGCGAAATCTTTGCTTTGAACAGAAAACAAGGCATCTTGGCGAGCTCTTTCTTCGGCAGCATTATTGTCTTGTATCATATAAAAAAGAGTTGTAGCCACTGCGGTCAAAACAGCAACAAGAATAATGGCAACTAAAAGTATAATCCATTGGCGTTTAGTAAAAATAAATTTTTCTATCTTTTTGGGTCGTCGTCGCTTTCGTTTTTTCTTCAAAAAATCAAAAATTGGCATATCAAAATTCATTTAACCCTCCTATTCATCCTCAAAACTAGGACTATCAAAACTATTTGGATCGGTCGACTGCTCGATAAAATCTTCGTCCGTTCCAAGTCGTACGGAAATAACGGTTGAAATTCCCGATTCCTGCATGGTCACTCCAAGAAGCGTTTTTGCCCCTGTAACCGTTTTTTTATTGTGCGTGATGACAATAAATTGCGACTTTCCTGCAAATTCTACAAGGACATTGATAAATCGTCCAATATTTGCCTCGTCTAAGGCCGCGTCAATTTCATCCAAAATACAAAATGGAGCGGGTCTAACTTGATATGTTGCAAACAATAAAGCGACTGCTGTCATCGATTTTTCACCACCCGAAAGCAAAGCAATATTTTCTAACTTCTTTCCTGGGGGCTGCGCATAAATATCGATACCACTGTTTAAAATATCTTCGGGGGAACTTAGACGAAGGTCAGCCCCTCCTCCACCAAAAAGACGGCGGTACATTAAATTGAAATTTCGCTGAATTTGTTTAAAGGTTTTTAAGAATAAATCTGTCGATTCACTGATAATTTGTTCTGCAATTTGATTAAGGTCATTCTTTGCCACACGCAAATCTTCTAATTGTTGATTAAGCATGTCATAACGTTCTTTGATTTCTGCATATTCTTCGATTGCCATAAGATTGACAGGACTTAGCGAAGACATCTCTTGGCGCGTTTTAGCTAAAGATTCTCGAATTTTCTCTAGTGGTTGACGAATTTCATACATTCGATCTTCAAATTCGCTTAAATCCCTTGAATTTCGATCTCTAAAGTTTGAATAACAGTTGTGAATATCCGCAGAAATGGTTGCCATTGCCATCTGATGTTTTTCTAGTTGTTCACGCACCTTGTGTTCATCTGCGGAAGCTTTTTTAAGCACTTTGTCTTTGTTTGCTAAGTCGGAATTATTCTTTTTAATTTCGTCTTCTAGGGACTTTAATTCTGCCTTTAGTTTTTTCTCTTGCAGCAAAATAGTATCTTTCGTGTGACAAGTATCACTAATTCGGTTATTGATATGCCGTTGTTTTTCACGCTCAATTTCGATTTCGGCACCAAGACCTTCTAATTCAAACTTCTGAGTTTCGCGTTCCTTAATTGTATTGGTCAATTGAGAATCGAAGGCAGTACGTTGTTTTTCTAAAGTCAGTTGATCTTGGGAGAGTTCATCCATGGTTGATCGATATTCTCGGATGCGACTCGTTAAGGTTGCGTTTTCCTCTGATAGTTCTTCTGAACGGTCCTTGCAATCTTCTATTTTTCGTGTAATCTGATGGATTTGGTCATCAATTTGTCGCTTTCGCGTGATAATCCCCTCTGGTGCAATAAATTCGTCTATAAAGTTCGGGATAAGCTCAAAAAAATCTTCTATGGAAGCCTTCAAATTATCGATATCGATAAGAGAGGCTTCATACCCTGATTTTGCCCTATCTAAAAGTTTTTTTGTTGCCTCTAATTCTTTCGCAGTCACCTCTCCATCGACTAAAATTTGAATAGAACCTTTTAGTTTAATTTTAAACTGTTCTATTTCTTGTTTAATATTTGAAATTGCATCGTTCTTTTCAATAGCACTATAACCACTATCCCGTAAAGATTCATCGAGTAAAGAAAGAATATCTCCAGTGAGTTCACGAATTTCGGAAGCTAAATCTTCTTTTAAAGATTCTGCTTCGCGAACGCGTCTGCCCATGTCGGCAATATCTTGGTTGTTTTCTTGAATTTTATCTTCTGAACTACGTATATTTTCCTGGAAGCCGGCAATATTTTCTTTAATTCCATCTAGGCGAGTATCGAATTCACCTAAAACTTCATTTAACTGAGTAATATCACTTTCTAATCTCTCTTGTCGTTCGACTAAACTTTTTTCTTTTTGTACTTTAACGGCAACCTGTGCATCGATATCACTAATTTGTTCATTTAAAATACGAATTTGTTCGTCTAAACCATGCTTTTGAACATCGATTCCATGCAACTCCCTATGAGTTTCGGACATACGCCCCTGCATATTGTTGACAGTTCCCATTTGCTCGTTTAAGTAGTCGGTTAATTCGTTAATAGTTGATGTTAGATTATCATGCTTTGTTTTTAATTCTGCAATCTCTTTATCTTTTTTAAATTTATTCTCGTTTAAATCTTTTAATTTTAAAAGCTGGATTTCAATTTCTTGGTCGGTAGATTTTTGTAGTAAAATTTTATATTTTTCTGCTTTTTCTGCCTGCCGTTTTAAATTGTCATGCGTTTTTTTAACTTCGGCTAAAATATTTTCTACCTGATGCATATTGTCGGCTGTATTTACTAATTTCCGCTCTGCTTCAAGGCGCTTTGCTTTATATTTAGTAATTCCCGCGGCCTCTTCAAACAAATATCTTCGTTCTTCTGGCTTATTCGAAATAACTTGAGCAATTCGTCCTTGTTCCATGACAGAATAGGCAGATTTCCCAATCCCTGTATCCATAAAAAGTTCGCGAACCTCTTTTAGCCGAACTGGAGCACCATTAATAAAATATTCACTCTCACCGGAACGATACAATCTTCGCCGAACAGCAATTTCGGGCATCTCTAAACCCAATAGCCCAGTTTCGTTGCTAATAGACAGAGTCACTTCTGCCACATTTAATTTTTGACGCGTAGCGGTACCGTTAAAAATAACGTCTTCCATTTTTTCTGCACGCAAGCTCTTGCTACTGTGTTCTCCAAGAACCCATTTAATTGCGTCTACTACGTTACTTTTCCCACAGCCGTTTGGCCCTAATAATGCGGTGATACCGTCTGTAAATTCCACCTTTGTTTTTTCTGCAAAAGATTTAAAGCCAAAGATTTCTACACTTTTAAGAAACACTATTTCCCAACCTAAATAAATTAATACAATTCTATAATACCATAGAATTCTAAAACTTTAAATGATTATTTGACATTTTTTTTAAATAGCATTATTCTATTTATATGACATGTGGCATTGATGAAGCTGGAAGAGGACCCCTCGCAGGCCCTGTTACTGCAGCAGCGGTTATTCTTCCAGAGAATTTTCCAACAAAACTTTTAAACGACTCAAAAAAACTTTCAGAAAAAAAAAGAGATAAACTAGCCTTGCTTATTAAAGAACAAGCCTTATGTTGGTCTGTAGTTAATATAGATGCTAAAAGGATTGACGAAATCAATATATTAAATGCAACACTCGAAGCTATGCAACTCGCTTACACAAAGCTAAAAGTAAATGCTACCCAAATATTAATCGATGGCAACAAAAGTCCAAACTTTGATTCACTCGATCACAAACCTCTTGTTAAAGCCATTGTGAAGGGAGATGCAACCGTTCCAGAAATTATGGCAGCTTCAATATTAGCAAAAACTCACCGTGATTCTCTAATGCTTGAATACGCTACCCAATACCCAAATTGGAAATTTGAAAAACACAAAGGTTATGGGAGTGCCCTCCATCGTGAACTTTGTTTCATTTATGGGCGCTCTCCCATCCACCGAAAAAGTTTTAAAATAAAAGACCCAAAATCTGGTGAATATCTTAACTAGCCAATAAAAAAACGGCACCCTAAAGTGCCGCTATTCTATTGGGAATATCTTTACCCTTTTTTCTTAAACGAAAACCGCCTTCCAGAGCCTTCACTCCCAGCACGTTCGCCTCCAGAACGTTCATCACGAGAAAAACCACGATTAGTGTCCCGATTAAATTCTCGCCCTCCACTTCGGTCTGAAGAAAAATCCCGTCGCTCGCCACTTCGGCCAGAAGAAAAGTCTCTTC
>CAYJGX010000038.1:0-3201 GCA_964369795.1 uncultured Spirochaetaceae bacterium | reverse complement strand
TCTCTTCTCTCCCCACGATCCGATGAAAAATCACGACGACCGCTACGATCTCCTCTTTCTGGAGAGAAATCCCGTCGTCCCCCTCTATCCGAAGAAAAATCGCGTCTAGGCGCTACATCTTGACCATCTTTAGCAAAGTCAATTGCCATATTTAACTCACGAACAAATCGTTCAAAATCATCTTGAAATAATACTATTTGATGCCGGTCATACCCGCTTCCACTTTCTGATTTTTTACTTTCGACCAATGTTAAATAAACATCCCCACGGCGATTTTCTTTTACATTAAAAAAATAACTTCGCCGATCTGTCGAACTATTGAATTGAGTCGAAAACAACTCTCCTCTAATCCCCATAATTTCCATCTCCTTTAGGGTATCATATATGAATTTCAATAAAAATTCAATAAAAAACCTTTTTTCCCTTGCCTTTTTAACATTAAGCGAATATATTAAATTATCCCTTTTAAAGGGGATGTACTGGTTTCGACTGGCGGTTGCCAGGGTGCCGGTTGCAGGTAAAGTAGCTAACTCTTTTCAAAGTAGCAAAACAAACAAACGCAAACAATAACTTTGCACTAGCAGCCTAAGCGCCGCTACGGAACCCTTGAATGTGGCTTCAAAGTCAAGGATCTTCTGTCACAAAATGAGGCTCACCCAAAAAGATGTCTAGGACTTTCGGGGACATTTACTAGAACCGGTTTGACTAGGGCTGCCCTTCACCCAAAGCAAACCTAAACCCAATGAAGAGGCTAAACCTGTAGAGACTTGTAGTCTGCCCGTTAGGACGGGGGTTCGATTCCCCCCATCTCCAATCAAAGAGTATTATTGTAGTTCATTAATACTCTTTTTTTATTCTTCTCTAGGAAATGCTAACACTAAATCTTCTAATGAGATACTGTAAATCGACAATTGAATACTGTTCACTGAAAATGTAAAATAAAGTTTGATATCAGCAATATTATTAGAAGTTAAAGAATATCTTTCATACTGCAAGGCATCAAAAACAAAATTGCTAGTGATACGATTATCATTTTCATCATAGAAAGCATATTCATAACGATTATTCTCTAAAACAAATTCCCTAACTAATGAATAGTGATTTGGAAAATATTCCAAAACAACTTTTTGTGTATCGACAAGTTCAGTCAATTCGAAATTTGAGACTTCACTACTATTTTCTACAGAATCCCACTTTAATTGAACAGCTGGACGATCAATAAATGTCAAAGTATTTTTTACTCCAGAAAAGCTAAAAAAACCATATCTAGTTAGGCCACTATCCATAGCGGTGATTAGTTCAATTAGCTCAAACCCATCGTCATCGGACAATACTAAATCAGCCTCCGTAGAATCAAAATCAATAAATCCATCTTTAGAAAATTTAACTTTAATTTGAAAAAATAATCGAGAACAAGAATTTATTTGCTCGTGGGTATAACCTAAATTGCTAGTTGTTTCTAAATACGAATCTAGATAATAAACAATCGAAATTATATTTTCATCGAAATGGCTTGATCTTAAAAGATTAAAACCAAGCGGGTTAAGAGATAAATTAGCTATTTCAAAACTTGGACTATCAGCGTCTGCTGGATATTGCCCAGAATTCGTATTAAATGCTAATTGTTCAAGCGTAAATGAAGAACTCAATTTTTTATTTAGATTTTCAATATAAATTTTAGCAATTTCTGAAAACCCATTCTCGATTTTTAAAAAATCAAATCTCTCGTAGGTATTAATATTTATGTCATCATTTGTAATTTCATGATAATTATAAAAAATTCCACGTTCAAGATATTCAGAAGCAGAAGAAAATCCATCAAAATAAAAAAATTCTGTAAATTTAACTAAATCCATATCGTTTTCGATAAAAAAATTACGAGGAACGAGTAGATCATTATATACAATTTCATCATAGTTACGGATGGGATTTAAAAAATATCCTGGGCTCAGACTGGAATTATATTCAGTTAGCAAATAATTTATTTCATTGGCTTTACAAGTATTAAATTGCAATTTTGATCCAATACGTACAAGTGAATCAATCGGTTCTAAAGGATCAAAGATATAAATAGCATCATGATCTTGAAAACTATTAGAAAATGGGAATAAAGCTTCTTTATTCATTATAGTTAATAAAGTTGCCGTATTCTTGTCATCCGAGTTTAATCCAAAATAATTACAACTACAAAAGGTTAAGATAAAAAACAAATATAAAATTTTTGACATCATATTTCTACCCTCAATCCCATACCCACGCGCATTAAATCAACTATGCCGGTATTTTCTTCATCGAATGAAAACCCCCTTGCAGGTAAAAAAATCTCTGAAGGCATACTTCCGTTCATATTTGCCAAATAAAAATTGTCTATATTTTTTGTAATATACATGGTCGGTGTCCATTCTATATAAATCATGACATTATCGTGCAAACTAACATCTAGTCCAATAGGAAGTGAAAGTGCTAAATAGGCAGAAGGATCTAGCTTGTCATCATACTGATGATTCATTCTTAAACTTAATTCAAGTGCAATGGGCAGTCTTAATCGGTATTGATTCATATTAACGGAACCTCCAAATCGAAAAGAGAGAGTATTCGTCTGAGGAACTAAGTGACCACCAATATTGTATTCACTATCCATATTAGGAATATAAAATTGAGCTTGATATATTGTTGTTGATAAAGCAACAAACAATTTATCTGGAATAAAATAATAGCCAATTCCGATTTTAAGATAAGATAAATTCTCTAGCCCTATATCGAAGTTTATATTCAACTTCTTTTCCATTTCGATAACGATAGGCTCGCTACTTTCTTCTGCAAAACATTCAATTCTTTTAGTAAAATAACCGTCAGCAACAACGACTAGTTTTTGAACTTCTTGAGCTCGCAAATAAAGTAGGAGATCTCCATTTTCGTCTGCTGTAAATACAAGCGATCTAAAGCCATAGAAACGAGCAAAGGAAATAGTTTTGAATCGCACAGGGACATGTACAGAAAATGAGAATAACATACTGCTCACCCTATCCACAAATGGAATCCAAAAGCCTCCTAAAATATTAATAAAATCTTTATCCACTAAAGATTTTATTTCATGTGAGTCAATAATTTTATCGTAAGTAAAATCATAAATCTCTGTTTTTACGGTCAATTCCTCAAATCCACCAGACAAAGCAAGCAAAATATACGAATCATACTCAT
>CAYJGX010000037.1:6461-18816 GCA_964369795.1 uncultured Spirochaetaceae bacterium | reverse complement strand
TATTCCTACTAGCGATAATGACGCTTGGAATGCTGCCATTTGCAACTGGGAAGCCAATGGTTACCGTTTACCAACGGAAGCAGAATGGGAATATGCAGCACGTGGTGGAAGTGTAGAAACAAACGACTACACCTATTCTGGTAGCGACACTGTAGGCGATGTCGCTTGGTATAGTGAAAATTCAAGTGCTAAAACCCACCCCGTAGGTGAACAAAGAGCCAATGCACTAGGATTACACGACATGAGTGGGAATTTATTTGAGTGGTGTTGGGATTGGTATAGTGAATCGTATTACGATTCACAAGAAAATCCAGACAATGGCACGAATCCGAAAGGTCCTGTCTCGGGCTCGTACCGCGTGCTTCGCGGTGGTTCGTTCGGCCGCAATGCGTCAGGCGTTCGCGTAGCGTCTCGCGGTGGCAGTTACCCGTACTACCCTCACAGCAATTACGGTGTCCGTCTGGTACGTTCTTCCCTTGGCAAATGAGTTTATCGCCCATCTTTTTGGATCTTGCTATCCACGGTAAGGTAAGAAAAATTTAAGCAACATTTGACCGCAAAACTTTCGTAGAGGAAGTTTTGCGGGTTTTTTTTGTTTAAGTCGCTACAAACGAAAATAAGGAGATTTTACAATTTTTTTAAATTGTGGTATAATGACCTATGAGTGAAAAAGAATTAGAATTTGCTGTATTTTGTATCGAAAATGTTGCCTCGTCGCTTGAAATCGATGGCGCACAAATTTATAACCTTTGGCTAAAAAGTGGCTTCTTAACCGATGTGGTTGTTGGGCTTTACGATGTCTTGCACACACAAGGAAAAGAATATGTTGTAAGTGAGTTGCTTGGGCAAATGAAAGCTCGGGGGTTGGTATGATCGTTTATCATGGTTCGGGTATAGAGGTTGTAAATCCTAACATTTCTTTTTCTCGCGAGGGGTTAGATTTTGGAAAGGGGTTTTATTTAACTCCTTTTTTAGAACAAGCAGAGTCGTGGGCATTGCGGTTTAAAAAATCGACTGGCATTGGAGTTGTTTCTTCTTATGAACTAGACGAGAAACTTCTTAGAAATGTAAAGCATTTTAATGCCTACGATGAAGAGTGGATAGATTTTATTATTGCTTGTAGGCGTCGCCAACCACATAAAAAATATGATGTCATTATTGGCGGTGTTGCAAGTGACAATGTTTTTAACACAATTGAACTTTTAATGGATGATCTCATATCAAAAGAAAAGGCCATTGAACGACTTCGCTACGAGAAACAAAATTCGCAAATCTGCATTGCGTGTCAAGCATTGTTAGATAAGGCACTAATTTTTAAAGGAAGCCAAAGACTCCCATGAAAGCACATCCCATTTTACTTCAACGAAAATATTACAAAGTCATTTTGCTTTTGGCAAAGACAAAAAATATCTCTTTAGAGGCAGCATTAACCCTCTTTTATGCATCACCAGTATATATGCAAATGCGAGAGGGGATAAGTGATATGCACTGCAGAAGCGAAATCTGTTTAGTCCAAGAAATTACCAGCACAGATAATACATAAACATGCAACCTTTTTAGGTTGGTATAAAGAAGTCGAAGGCGATGAGACCTTTAATATGTCGGTACATGGGCAGATGAGCACATTAAAGCACACTATAATCCAAAAAATCAATCATAATATTATAGGGTGCATCGTAGTAGAAGCCAGCATTAAAATTATTTAGAAGGGCGCTTAATGGGTGGTTGTAGGCAAAAAAGAGGGTTTCTATAATTGAAGTTTTCTTTTCTATGGCAAGAGCAGAAATAAGACGTTGATAAATGCGACCCATGTCAAAATAACTAGGGATGGAATACTTGCAGGTTGAAATATTGTCATATTGCCCCATCGGTAGCTTCGATTTTGTGATAAATTGATCTGCTACGGAGTCGATATTTTCGCAATGATAGACATCAGCTAGGTCGTATATGTGTTTTATTGTTTCTTGCCCAAGGGCATTCACAACATCCCAAGATGCATTTTTTGTAGAACGCGCGATGTATTCGATTAGGCTACATGTGAAAAATAGGTCGTTTTCCTTTTGGGGTTCGCGTCCAATCATGGCTGAACCTCTTGGCTTGTTTCAAATTGAAGAGCATTTAGCGCCTCTTTTGAGCAATAGGCAATTTGGTGAGTGGGATACTTGAATTTAGCCATGATCCAAAACTGTTCTCGCGTAATGGTTTTATTGATGAAATTTGCGACAAAATTGTAAACTTGGTCATTTGCGATGGGTCCAACAACAATATCGTAGTTATGAGGTTTCCCCGCACGACAATCGACAATAAAGTCGAGCCACTCTTCTGTCATTTCTTTAAATTCCAAAATTTTTAAACTGTTTTCAAAAAGAGTCGAATAGCTATTTACAATGGGTGTATCAAAGCGTCTTGCCCAACGTTCTGCTTGCTCGTAAATGACGGTGCAATAAAATGCATTCCCAAAATCTTTGGTATGCTTTCCTTGAATAATTTGAGGTGCTTCGATTTGTTGATTGCTGCCATGGTAAACAAGCATTCTAGTCATCAGTTACTCCTAAATAATTATACATTAGCTTATCAAAAAAATCAAATATCCGATGTATAATTTCTTAATGGACAAACTCACTTAAAGTGGGAAACTCGAGCCAAAACGCTTATATTATATTGCAAAATCTGTCTAATAAAGTGCAACTTGTGCTTTAGTTGTTTCAAATAAAGATTTATGTGATATAATCATCCTTGCGAAAAATCGCAGGAGGAGAAATGAAAAATAGGATTAACATTTTAATTATTTCGATACTTAGTGGCTTCTTAGTCATTGGATGTAACAACTATCTAACAAATGAAGAACTCCTTGAACGATACTACTCCTATGTTACACATCAGGATATTGTTTATAAAAGTGTAAACGAGCAAGATCTAACACTTGATATTCTAATGCCGACACAAGCTGTTTACGAACCGATTCCTTTGATTGTTTATATTCATGGCGGGGGCTTTACTGGGGGCGATAAAGCAAACGCAGTAAATAACACTCGAGGAAAAACGACGCCCCAACTTTTAAATTTAGGGTATGCCGTTGTCTCTGTCGAATATATGTTATGCGACGGGACAAATGTCTTTCCACAAAACATTATCGATGTAAAAGACAGTCTTCGTTGGATCTATAAAAATGCAGAAACTTACAACTTCGATACTCAAAACATAGGTGTATGGGGCGGCTCTGCTGGAGGACATCTAGCAATGATGGTTGCCTACACCCATGTAGATGACTTTTCAGGGGTTGCGGAATTAGAAGCTTACTCAAGCCAAGTAAATTATGTTGTTAATATTAATGGGCCAACGGATTTATTAGCATTTCTAGAGCTTGAACCAGAAGCGGCAGAGAAAAAAAGCAAAGTTTTAATGGGCAAAGATTTTGATATCAATAGCTTAACAGAGGCAGAGACAAATTTAATTAATTCATATTCTCCGCTTTATCATATAGATGCCCAAACGGTTCCAACAATTATCTTTCATGGAACAGAAGATGTGACGGTGCCAATTAGTCAGTCTAATTTGCTAGAGGCAAAGTTAAAAGAAAATGGGTGTGAAGTTTCTTACATCGTTATAGAAGGCGCAGGCCACGGCCTCACCCCTAGCACAGAAGCAGAGCTTAAAATGGTCACAGACGAAACAATAAAATTCATCCAGCGCCATACAAACTAAGTTAGAAGCTCTCTATTCTTCTGTTATATATTTTGCAAGGGCAATGGATTCGGGTTTGTATTCAAAATGCATGTTGTCATAGACTTCCCATGTTCCACCCCAAATAAAGCCATGTTTGTAAAAAATGTCAATCACGGCTTTGGGTGGAGCCCAAAGATCTTCTTGTGGAACGAGCATCCAATCTTCATTCGTTCGTCGCTCCCATCCCCAAAAAATAATATGTTTGTGACGGTTTACAGGCAAAATATCAATTGCAGTTCCGTAACTGTGGTTGCTTGGTTTTTGAGTACCCGCAATCAAGCGCCAGAAATACCCGCCCACTTCGTCAATTGTTTTTAAAAAATCGGCAATCTCTTTTTCTGTTTTAGCGAGGGCAAGGATTTCATTAGAAATTAGATCTACCTGAGTCGAGATAGTGCTGTTGATTTTTATTTCAAATCCTAAAAAATTCTGTACTACGATTGTCTTAAGGGTCTTTTCTTCATCCCCAACATTATATAGATACCCAAGCAACGTATCATCTAACGGAAGAACAGAGGCGTTTCGAATTTTCGGATCCGTATAGTCTTTGATTCTCTGAATCTCTTCTTCTGTATATTTTGATTCATCTCGTGGTTTTCCAGAGTTAGAATACAAAGTGTGGGCTCTGTATTCTTCCCATCTCTCTTTTTTGTCTTCTGTAAGGAAACGCCCCTCTGCCCAATAAAGGATGACGCCATCGTGCATTTCTATTGCCCATTCATCATCATCTTCAAAAACTCTAAGAATCGTCTTAGGAAATCCTTCCATAAAAGCTTTTAGAATAAGGTCAGGCCGCGTTTTGAGTTGGGAGCGGGGGACTGTTTCGGGTAACGGAGGATTATTTCTTCCTAGTGCGAAGAGAAAAAAACCTGTTACAAGAAATAGTAAAATGCTAGTTAAAATAATGATTCGTTTCATGAACTAATTATATAGTCGAATCTTCAATAATGCAATCAAATAGTTACAAAAGAATGCAGGTGTTAATTTTTTTTGCCTTAAAAATAAGCACAAATGAAATACAAAAATTATTTTTTATCTCTATTGTAGAACTCCCCTCCTTTAGGATAGATTATATTGACAAATAGACTTAGAAGGAGAAGCCTCTTTACATGAATAATACCCTTTCTCTAACCGAAGGAAAACTAATTTCAACTCTTATTAAATTTACCGTTCCTGTAATGCTCTCTTTGCTACTGCAAATTGGCTACGGCATGGTCGATTTGCTGGTGGTTGGCCAGTTTGGCACAATTGGAGATGTTTCTGCCGTTACCATTGGGAGTCAGCTTTTAAATTTAGTGACGCAACTGTGTGCAGGTTTGTCGATGGGAACGACTATTATCGTCGCTCAGGCTGTGGGTGCGAAGCGAGGACAAGATGCTTCAAAAGGCGTTGGCGCAAGTATCGTTTTCTTTTTTTGGGTCGGGCTCTTGTTGATGGGCGGGGTTGTTTTTGGAAAGGCCTTATTTGCGAAAGCAATGAATACTCCTGTGCAGTCGTTGCAAGAGACACAAGATTATCTGTTTTATATTGGCTTTGGGTTGATATTTGTTGTTTTTTATAACCTGCTAGGCAGTGTTTTGCGAGCTATTGGCGACTCTAAAACACCTTTATTAACCGTTTTTATCGCCTTTATTTTTAATGTACTCTTGGACTTGCTCTTTGTAGCCTATTTTGATATGGGAGCTAAAGGAGCAGCACTTGCTACGGCGATTTCGCAAGGGATTAGTGTGCTTATCACCGTTTGGGTTCTAGCTCGAAAAACATTACCCTTTAAACTAACGATAAATGATTTTAAGAAAATTTGGGCTTCGTTAAAAGCGGTCTTACGACTAGGAATGCCCGTTGCCCTTCAAGGGGTACTCATTGCCATTTCGTTTATGGCGATAACGGCAATAGCCAATAGCTTTGGTGTTTTTGAGTCGGCGGCGGTGGGAATTGTCGAAAAGGCGACAGGACTCATTATGATTGTTCCTTTGGCTTTTACGCAATCGCTTTCTGCCTTTACGGCTCAAAATGTGGGGGCGGGGTACTTTCTTCGAGCAAAAAAAGGCCTCCTCTATTCGGTTGCAATGTCGCTTGCTATTGGCTTGGTGACCGCCTATATTGCCTATTTTCATGGAACCCTTTTTACGCGAATTTTTACAAGCGACCTTGCCGTTACCGAACATGCCCTTTTATATTTAAAAACCTATGGCTACGATGCCATATTAGTCTGTTTCTTGTTTTGTTTAAACGGCTATTTTAATGGGCTTGGAAAAACCACTTTCGTCATGTTGCATTCGGTGATTTCTGCCGTGGGACTTCGAATCCCCCTCGCCTACTTTTTTAGCCAACTCGAAAATACAAACCTTTTTTGGGTGGGACTTGGAACGCCCATTGCCACAAGTGTGCAAATTGTTGTATGCATTGCCGCCTTTTTTTGGGTTAATAATCCAAAAAGAAGAATGAAAAACTAGACAGATAAACAATTGTGCCATAAACTAATGTGGGGTGGGTCGTCAAAAAAGATTTATCCCTGTTTGGAGGCAATAATGAAAGCTTTAAAAATATTTTTAGTGGCGTTTTTGTTTGGATTTCTTTTTTCATGCGGTCAATCGGGTTATTCAGATGTCGTTTTTTCGATTGGGCGACCGCCAACAGAGGCGAAAGAGGCTTCTGTTTTATCGCTAGTCGATCCTCAATTGCCACCCCTTTCGGTGTCAGCAACATTATTACAAAACGATTTACTCCTTCAAGAAGAAAAAATAGTCTTTGAAAATGACGAGGAAAATATTACCATTGCTTTCACAGATGTTGCCGTCGGAACAAACTTTATTGTCACTATTTCCATGGGATATGACAACAATGGGGTTTACGAAGAAATTTACAATGGACAAAGTCAAGTTTTCACCGTTACAGAGGGCACGACGAATGTCCCAATTTCTTTGTCTAAAACAACGATTCCTCCAGCGAATTCTGGCTCGTATGCTTTTTTTGATCAAGCACGAGTTAATTCAACAATTGTATCATCAACAAGAAATAAAATATTTACTGGGAATATAAACAATCCAGCGGAAATCAAAGTAAATTCACTTGAGGCCGCAGATGAGTTTGCAGAAGCATTGGGCTTCTATTACAGCAGTGGAAAATATTTCTTTTTAGTTCAGAGTTCCGTTTGGGTTGCAACAGAAGATGAAATTGAAAGCGGAAGCTATGGCCGTCAAATTTTTTCAGAGTCAGCTATTTCTAACATTGTTCAAGATGGAAACGAAATCTTGTTTGTCAGCGCAGAGGACGATACGAAATCACTTGTCCGAATAGATAGCAAAACATTAGAAATTTCTGTTGATAATCAACTCTTTGCGGCTGTAGAACTTTCGGATTTTTTGACAATTGCCTTACACGAAAATAGCCTAATTTTATTAGATGACATAAACGAGAATCCTATGGCTAGTATGCTAGAATATCTTGTTTATACCTTTTCTCCTACGGAGGAGGGGGGCTATAAAGTCATTCTTGAACCGCACCGAGTTTCAGTCGATAACACGAATCAGACATTCGAAAATCCGAACCAAGTTCTTTGTGTCGGAGAAAACGGATATATAAATGTAGACAAAAAATTAGTTCAATTTACTTTGCCTAAAGAGGGCGCAACGCTAGCAGTAAATGCAATTCCTATCTTTTCTTCAAACCCAGTACCGTACACCTATGCTCAAAATAGGCAAATGTATCTTGTTGATGATCAAAATATTCTTGTTATTGATGATAGTTTAGGCGTGACTCGTGTCGCTCTTTCTACGGGATTAGAAAAAAAAGAGGAAATGCGAATGAAGGGAATTTCTCATCTCGTAAAAGATGAATCCTCTTATTGGCTCTATGATTTTGCAGGCAATCCGATAGAACTTCCTTTAGACTTTACCTCTTGGCCAAATGAAAAATTAAATGTGACAACCATTGCGGTTGCAGAGAATCCAAAAGAAATTGGGAAATATAGTTTCTTTTTATTAGATTTATATGCAGACTATACGAGCACAGATTTTAGGGGCGGTTATGAAAAATTTGTGCGTTTTACAACCGATGGAAGCGAACCAACAGTCGATTCGCCTCTCTTAGGGGGAACTTTTTTCCAAGAATATCAAGAAGCAATGGGAATGACCTTTGGTGGATGGGGAATCATTGTTACCAACGATTTATCTTCTTATAAATTTAAGGCATTTGACACAGAAGGCAGTGCAGACCCAAGCGTAACTTTTTCTCTTCCAGCCAATCAAGAGTTAGCACCGTTAGCAATGATACGAGTTGATGGTGGCCGATTTTTCATGGGTCACGACTCGAATATTTTCCCAACAGTATCGACAAGTACAGAAATTACTCCCGCACCAGTAACCGAAGTAGAAGTTTCTACTTTTATACTAAGTGCTACCGAGGTTTCGCAGAAAGAATTTTCACAAGTTTTTTCATCTAAAGAATATTCTACAGCCGTAGCAATAGGAGACAGCTTTCCTGCCACGAATATTTCTTGGTATGAGGCAATTGCCTACTGTAATAAACGAAGTGCAGACGAAGGGCTTGTCCCCGTTTATACGATTGCGGGTATAGAAAAATGGGAAGATTTCGAATATTCTGCCATTCCAACTGCTCGTGACACAGAGTGGGATGCGGTGGTTTGTGACTGGTTTGCAAGTGGCTATAGGCTACCTTCAGAAGCGGAGTGGGAACTTGCCGCTGGTGGAGGATTGGAAAATCGGACAGACTATTCGGGAACGAGCAACCTGCTAGAACTCCCTACTTATGCAATTTATAATAGCTCAGATATTGTCCCCGTAGAGGCGATAAAGCCTAACCGCTTAGGTTTTTATCATATGTCTGGAAATGTTTTAGAGCATGTATGGAATTGGGTCGGTGATTATTCCGGATCATTTGAAAGTACCCCTTATGGACCTAGCGAACCAACAGGAAATAATCGGCGAATCCTTAGAGGGGGTGCCGCAGATCGAGAAGAACTTCGCATAAGAGTTCAATATCGTGCCGCTGCAAATCCTACATTCAAGAGTGAATGGTATGGATTTAGGGTTGCCCGATCCTATATTTCTAGCACATAATCTAAAAAAAAATAAAATTTTCAATTTTGGCAAAAATATCACTTTACTTAGTTTTTATTGCGAGTTTAAAATATGCATATAAATAAAAAAGGAGTATAGGATGAGAAAGATGAAAATGAAGAAGTGGTTAATGTTGATGGTTGGTTTGCTTGCAGTAGGGAATCTAAATGCAAGGGATTTTTTTGAAGAAATTGTAGTTGCACATGAGGCTAGTGATTTAGAAAAAGTTGAAAGACTTTTATCTGAATGGGAAAAGGAATCTCCCAACGACATAGAGATGAGTTATACCAACTATAATTATTATTTAGAGCGCAATGCTACTTTTGACGTGCTAATTGGACCAAATGGGCCTTATCAAGCAAGAAGATTAGATAGCAATGATGTATTGAAAGCGGTATCCTATTTACAGAGAGCCGTAGAAAATCAGCCCTCAAGATTTGACCTTCACCATACGATTTGTTCGAAATTAATAGATTCTCAAAATTTTGATGAAGGCACAAACGCTATCATCAATCTTTTAAATGTATCTAAAACGATAGAAAATCGGTGGAAAACTGGTGAAACGGAGACATCAGAGCCACAAACGACCATTACCGAAACGACAATGTTTCATGAGCTAGGAAACTTTTGTGGTAAAATTTTTAATAAATTTGACCAAAATAAAGCAAACTTAGAAAAAATTATTACCTTAATTGAGGAATTGTATCCCAATAATGCGATTGGACTAAATATCGCAGCCAGATATTATACTCTTTCTGGAAATCCGCAAAAAACTATCAGCCTACTCACGAAAGCAATCGAGATAAATCCAAAGGACTATATTCTTCTCTACAATTTAGGTTATTGCTATGAAGAAGAGGGAAATTATGTGGAAGCAAAAAAATGTTACCGTCGCATGTTAAGAATTAATGATTCAGAAGCTAAAAAATATGCTCGAGAAGCCCTTGCTGGAATAAAAGGGAAAGTTTAAGGGGTAGGGTGCATTAGGAATGGGGGAGGGTGGTTGTCCTTCGTTTACCCAAAGGGTGGCGAGGAAGCCGTTCTCAGTGCTGCTGGGTTGTGAATCCTCCTCTTGCCTTTTTCTTTCACCAACGTTAAGAAAGAGACCTTTTTTGAGTAGAGCTTGGAAGGTCAATTGACACTTTCGCTCTAATTGTTGTTTGATCTTTTATAAAAAATCGATTACAATTTTGATAGGAGTGTTTGATATGAAACGATATTATCTATTTTGTGTACTGTTTTTTGTTATTCTTTTTAGTGCTTTTGCAAATAAGTCGACTGCATTTCTTTTCGACAAAGAACTTGAGGTGACAGATGAGCCAATTCTTATTCCGGCAGCGAGTGTTCGCGAAGTAGAAATAGACATTGATGTAGCCTCAGTCTACTTGTCCGTGGGCAAGGATTTTTCAGTCCGAGCAGAAAAGACATCAGAAATAGAAGTGCTGACGAAACTTGAGCCAGATGGCAGCTTAGAAATTTGGGACACGAGACGTAGGTGGTTTAGACGAAAAATAAAAGAGGTTCCTAAAATTTACATTACGATTCCAGAGAACTCCACCTTTAGTTCCTTTGATATAGAGACCGATATTGGATCTGTCATGGGAAGTAACCTTTCTATCGAGACTAGGGAAGCTAGTTTTTCTGTTGATGTTGGAAGTATAAAAATTGAAGGAATCAATAGTTTTGAAACAGAAATAGATGCAGATGTGGGAACAATTGAGTTAAAAGGAAACTTTTCTGGCGAAACAGAGATAAGTTGTGATGTTGGCTCTGTCAAGCTTACCTCTAGTGGAGACATTGATACATGGTCTTACTCTATCAAAGCAAAGCTAGGAGCGATAAAAATTAATGAAAATGAATTTACAGGCATTCTCAATCAGAAAGCCCCGGCAAACAAAAAGAATCACTTCGAGATAGAATGTAATTTAGGTGCTGTTGAAATTCTCGTAACCGAGAACTCTCCAATAGCTATTCCAGCAATCGAGTTGTAAAATAAATTGATTAATACCATTAAATAAGACTTAAATGCGACTACTCCCCGAAAAATTTGTCGACATAACCGTAGACAAAGATGACTAAAATGATTGCAGGTAAGATATAGCTCACATAAACCCGGAAGACTTTATTTCTAGGGAATCGCAAGCCTTTGCCTTCATCGGCCTCGGCGATAAACTGGTTCCAACCCCAGCCTGCCTTGCTTGTACAAAAGATTAAGTAAGCAAGGGCGCCTAGCGGCAACAAGTTGTTTGAAACAATAAAATCCAACAAATCCAGAATAACGCTCCCTTCACCAAGGGGAGCAAAGCCGCTAAGCAGGTTAAAGCCTAGAGCACATGGCAGGGAGGCGACCGAGAGCAAAAGGATGTTTATTAAGACCGATTTGCGTCGGCTCCAGTGCAAGGCATCCATCGCAAAGGCAACAATGTTTTCGAAAACGGCAACCACCGTCGTCAAAGAGGCAAAGGCCAAAAAGACGAAAAACAAAATCGCCGTTAGGTTGCCTAAAGGCATCGTATTAAAAATATTAGGAATGGTGACAAAGACGAGCCCTGGACCCGCCGCCACATCGACACCAAAGGCAGCCGTCGATGGAAAAATAATGAGCCCTGCCAAAATGGCGACTAGGGTATCAAAGAGAATAATAATTAAAGATTCTCCTGTTAGGCTTTGCTCTTTCTTTAAATAGCTCCCGAAAATCGCAATCGAACCAATCCCGAGGCTTAACGAAAAGAAGGCCTGTCCCATAGCTGCAAAAATGGTATCTCCAACCCCTTGCTCCTTTATAGCGGCAAAATTAGGCTTAAAAAAGAACTTAACACCGTCCATCGCTCCAGGAAGGGTCAGCGCCCGCACAACTAAAATCAACATAATAACAAAAAGGCCACTCATCATCAACTTTGTGATTTTTTCGACCCCTTTTTGAAGCCCAAGGGCACAAATCCCAAAGCCTATACCAACGGCAATGAGCATCCATAAAACCTGTTGAAAAGGGCTTGCAAGAAGATTATTAAAAAAAGGCGCCGTCTGCTCGGGCGAAAGATTAAAAATATCCCCTTTCAATGTATAGAAAAGATAGGCGATCATCCATCCTGCAACCGTCGTATAGAACATCATCAAAATATAGTTACCAAGAACGCCCCAGAGTCCTAAATAACGCCACGCCTTTTTCGTTGGCGCTAGTACCGCGAAACTCGAAACAATGCTTCGCCTAGATGCCCGACCCACGGCGAGTTCCATCACCATAATAGGGGCGCCAAGAATGACTAAAAAAAGCAAATAGAGAAAAACGAAGGCGGCTCCGCCATATTCTCCCACCACATAGGGAAAACGCCACACATTTCCAATACCGATGGCACAGCCAGCTGCTAAAAAGAGAAAGCCTAAACGGCTAGCCAAAGTTTCCCGATTATTTTTTTGAGACATAAGAGCTCCTTTATTCTGTGTTTTTAATGATAATAGTGTTGCTGTCGGTTTGTCAAGTTAGTAAGTTGAATTAAATGTCTAGTAATGTTAATATTGAGAGAAGGAGAAACTCAACATATGAAGAT
>CAYJGX010000037.1:4885-6361 GCA_964369795.1 uncultured Spirochaetaceae bacterium | reverse complement strand
TGTATATCTCACTTAGACCCTTATATCGGTGATCAATTGATTTTAAGTACTCGTGCGACACTTGCTAATGTTTTTGTTATGTATGATATTTACGTTGAGTTAGAGAAGGTAGAAGTCCAGATGCAAACAGAGAATCAAGCGACTGCAATAGTGGAGCAGTTTAATAGAGAGTTGTCTGGGGTGCAAAACTATCAGGATTCTAGAGTCACGGCGGAACATGCCTTCGTGAAACGAGAAAACGGTTGGAAATTCGCAAGTTCTAAATATATTAATATTGATTACGATGTAGAAGATATAGGCTTTAGCACTTGGAGTAATGATGATGAAGAAATCATAACTCAAACCAAAGATTCTTCGCCGACACAGATAATGGTAAAACTTTCTATTGGATACGCCTATCAAGATAAAGAAGCAATTGAGTATGTTAAGTCACAAAGACCACTTGTTGTTAAAACGGTTAAAAATTATTTCCTAAAGAAGAAAAAGACCGAAATAGAGAATTTAAAAAAAGTAAAATTAGAACTAGTTAGCGAATTAGAAGATGTTTTGGGAAACGGCTATATTAACAAGATTGATTTTAAAGAATTTCATATGGTGGCACCATAAATCTACAAAGGTAATTTTCGCATTTTTGTCATTTAAGTATGGGTTTTGGATTTCGGAATTGAGCATTGGCAAGTTCGTCTAGTTGAATTTTGATGATTTGATTATTGTTGATGCCTTGAGATAGTAAGTATTCATAATAAAGATTAAATAAAAGATATGACTTACCGCATCGCCTAATTCCTGTGACAATCTTGATAAGTGAGTTTTCTTTTTTTCGTATAAGGCTATTAAGATATTTTTCTCGTTTGATAGACATATTTACCTCAAACAATTATTGCGGTTTTCCGCATTAATTGTTTGTAGTTTGTGCCATCATCCTGATATTGTCTAGTTACTAAAAAAGCTACTTTGAAAATTCTTCGACCATTTTATCTAATTCAACCACGACATATCGGAGGTATATTGATAGGGGATATCGTTTTCTATTGCATACTCATGTGCAACTGAGTTTTCATCGACCTCTAGCACCAGATTTTCACAGCTAGAAAAAGCCATGATTCCTATTGTTGTGATTGAGTTTGGGATTTGGATGGATGCTAGGCTAGAGCACCCAGAAAAGGCCAAGACTCCTATTGCTGTGACTGAGTTTGGTATTTGGATGGACTCTAGTCTAGAGCACCCAGAAAAAGCTTGCGATCCTATTGTTGTGATTCCTTCAGGGATTTTATAGGAGGTTTTGGTGTTGCTTCTTAAATAGGTGTGTAGGCTTTTTGTTTTTTTGTTAAATAGAACCCCCTCTGTAAAGGAGTAGGTAGGGTGGTTGTTGGTTACTAATAATCGCTCTAGGCTAGAGCACCAAACAAAAGCCCCTTCTCCTATTGTTGTAACGGAATTTGGTATTTGGATGGACTCTAGGCTAGAGCAATCAGA
>CAYJGX010000037.1:0-4785 GCA_964369795.1 uncultured Spirochaetaceae bacterium | reverse complement strand
TGTAACGGAATTTGGTATTTGGATGGACTCTAGGCTAGAGCAATCAGAAAAAGCCCATTCTCCTATTGTTGTGACTGAGTTTGGTATTTGGATGGATTCTAGGCTAGTACACTTACTAAAAGCCGCTTTTCCTATTGTTGTGACCGAGTTTGGGATTTGGATGGAAGTTAGTCTAGAGCACCCAAAAAAAGCCCATTCTCCTATTGTTGTGACTGAGTTTGGTATTTGGATGGATGTTAGGCTAGAGCAATCAGAAAAAGCCCATTCTCCTATTGTTGTGACTGAGTTTGGTACTTGAATAGATGTTAGGCTAGAGCACCCAAAAAAAGCCCCGTCTTCTATTGTTGTAACGGAGTAGCCATTGATCACTTTGGGGATTTCAAGATGCGGAGTATCCTCATCCTCAAAGCCTGTGATGGTGGCCTCTTTGCCTTGTGTGGTGTATGTGAATCCGTCGTATTTTAAGCTCTCTTGAGAGAAGAGAAGTGTGGTTAAAAGAAGTGCGACTAGTATTAAAATATTTTTTTTCATAAATGACCTACCTTGCTTTAATATTATCATGCGAAAATGCACTTGTCAATCTGGGATTATGCTATCTGCAAGGGTTCAATCCGCTAGTAATAAAAAAACAGAGAGTGACAAAAATCGCTCTCTGTTTTGGTTTTAGCTACGTTTAATGTAGAGGCTCTATTTTAGCCTTTAAATTCTGCAACGAGTTCTTGAACGGTCTTTTTAGCATCGCCAAAAAGCATTCGAGTATTTTCTTTGTAGAAAAGAGGGTTTTCGATTCCAGCGAAACCTGCATTCATGGATCGTTTTAAAACGATAACGGTTCGAGCAAAGTCAACATTGATGATTGGCATTCCGTAAATTGGAGAGCTTTCATCTTCTCTTGCTGCTGGGTTTACGATGTCGTTTGCACCGATGATAACACAGATGTCTACATTTTCGATGGTTGGGTTGACATCGTCCATTTCTTTTAGTTGTTCGTAAGGGACGTTGGCTTCTGCGAGAAGAACATTCATGTGTCCTGGCATACGACCTGCAACGGGGTGGATAGCGAAATTGACTTCACAACCGTTTTCTTCTAATTGAGCAGCCAATTCTTGAACTGCGTGTTGAGCTTGAGCAACTGCCATTCCGTAACCTGGAACGATAAGAACGTTAGTCGCCGCTTCTAGCATTAGGTAGGTATCTTCTGCCGAAACAGGTTTAACTTCGCCTTGTTCTGCGCTTCCGCCTTTTTTAGCTTTTGTGCTACCAAAACCAGAAAACAATACGTTCTTAAGTTTTCGGTTCATCGCCTTACACATAATGTTAGTTAAGATAATTCCGCTAGATCCGACAAGAGCCCCAGTGACAATTAAAATGGTGTTTGAAATTGCAAAACCCGCTGCACAGGCTGCTACCCCACTAAAAGAGTTTAGCAAGGAGATAACCACAGGCATGTCTCCGCCCCCGATAGGAATGACAAAAACAATCCCTGCAATCAAAGAGAGAGCCCCAATCACGGCAAAAAGGATATAACCATCAACAAATTCTCCATAAGCAAAACTAAAGAAAGCCGTTGCCACTAGGAAAACGAGAATAATCAAAATATTGACAATCTTTTGCCCTGGATAGGTAATAGGTTTGCTAGTCATTTTTTCTGCTAATTTTGCCCATGCAATAAGTGAGCCTGTAAATGTGATTCCACCGATAAAAATCGTTGCAATGACAATAAGCAGTTGGAAAGAAGAAACTTTATCGAAGCTATTGTTTGCAAAATAATTTTGGAATTCTGCATAAGCAACGAGTAAACTTGCAATACCGCCAAAACCATTGAAAAGAGCAATCATTTCGGGCATAGAAGTCATTTTAACTTTTTTTGCAGCCACTAACCCAACTAGACTTCCTAAGATGACAGCTCCCAAAATAAAGAGCCATTCCCATTGAAGTTTAAGGGGTTCTGATAAACAAGCGCCGACAATCGCGATAAACATCCCGACAGCACTAATCATATTCCCGCGAGGAGCGGTTTGTGCATTTCCAAGCATTTTAAGGCCAAAGATAAAGAAAACAGCAGAAAGGATGTAAAGCAATTGGCTAACGGTGGGTAAAGAATTAAGAATTTCTTGCATTTTTATTTATCCTCCTTCTTTTTAGCGGTAAACATGGATAACATTCGGTTGGTTACTACGTATCCGCCCACAACGTTGATAGTTGCAAAGAAGACAGCGCAAGTCCCGATGATAAGGCCAGGAATAACGTTTGTGCCATCGGTAGAAAAATCTACGATGAGTAGGCTGATGATCGCTCCTACAATGGTAATCCCACTAATGGCATTTGAACCCGACATTAGCGGGGTGTGTAGTTGGGAAGGAACTTTTGCAATCAGTTCGAATCCCAAAAATGAGGCTAAAACTAGCCCAAAAACTAATAAAATAAGGCTTTCCATATTATTTTGCTCCTTGATTATAAAATTGAATCATTCGCTCATTGACAAGTTCGCCATTTAAGGTGATGACTGCCGCTTGAGCAATTTCGTCTTCGGTGAAGTTGAATGTTTTTTCTTCTTTGTTATAGAAGTGCGTTAACAGGTTAAAAAGGTTGTTTGCATACATGGTGCTTGAGTCAATTGGCACAAGTCCGGCCAAGTTGTCGATTCCAATAATGGAAACTCCATGAGCGGTAACGGTTTGGTCCACAACGGTGCCTTCTACGTTTCCGCCTGTTCCTGCAGCTAAGTCAACAATAACAGAACCTGGCTTCATTTTTGAAACCATTGCGTCGGTCACAATGACGGGTGCTTTCTTGCCAAAAAGTTTTGCCGTAGTGATAACGAGGTCTGCATTCGCACACGCTTTTTCCATTGCCACTTGTTGCATAGCAAGTTGCTCTTTTGTCAATTCTTTTGCATAACCATCTTTGGTTTGGCCCATTTCCCCTAAATCGATTTTAAGGAATTTAGCCCCTAGCGATTGAACTTGTTCTTCTACAACTGGTCGAGTGTCAAAGGCTTCGACCTTCGCTCCTAACCGCTTAGCCGTTGCAATGGCTTGTAAGCCCGCAACCCCAACTCCAATAATGAAAACTTTCGCTGGAGCAATCGTTCCAGAAGGAGTCATCATCATGGGGAAGATTTTATTCATTTGAGTTGCCCCTTGTAAAACGGCAACGTATCCCGCAAGAGAAGCCTGTGAACTAAGAGCGTCCATCTTTTGTGCGATGGTGCTTCTTGGGATCATTTCCATGCTGATGGCGCTCACTCCATTTGCATGAAGTAGGTCGATGTAACCTTTGTTGTTATAAGGATCCATATGGCTGATAAGCATAGTCCCTTTTTTGACGGTATTCAATTCTTCTTGTGGAAGTGGGTTGAATAATAAAACGATGTCCGAGGAAGCTAAAACTTTTTTTCGGTCTGCCGAGTTTGCTCCCGCAGTTTGGTATTCGTCGTCCGAAAACAAGGGAGAAAGATTCTTTTCGATAAGAACTTCTACACCTTCGATTGCAGATAACTTTTTCGCGATAGAAGGAACCATAGCAACTCGCGGTTCATTCGCTTCTTTTAAGATACCTATTGTCATTATTTACTCCTAATATTCCCATGACGGTGGAAATAATCTAATTGTATAAATATTTAGGAAAAACTGCAATATGTATAGGAAGTTCTTGAGGTTTTTTTGATGGGGGAGATTTTGAGTGTTTTCTAGCATTGTTTCTCTTTCATAAATTATAACATCAAGAAAAAATAATAAATGACAAAAAAAATTTTCCATGTTATTATAAACGTGTTGTTTAGGAGATGTTATGCTAATAGAGAGATTAAGTCAAATTATACAAAGAATACCACTAGAAGTAGTTAAGAGTAAAGAGAATAAAGATGAAATCAATGTAGCAGAAAACGAGATTTTTGAAAAGGATCAAGCAGCAGAAGAAGTAATAGAGACAAAGCTTGAACCACCGACGGTGGCAATTAATAAGGTCAAAGGTTTTAGAGAACGGGTTAAAAAAAATTTATCTGTAGAATTAGCTCGGTTTAAGAGAAAAGAACCAGCGGTTGTTAATGAGTCTGCTAGTGAAGAAGTAATCGTTTTAACCGGGAGCGATACAGAAGTAGAGGCTAACAGTAACAGTGAAAATAAACTGAAAACGTTTATAGATAAGACAAAGAAAAATTTAGTCATCAAATTACCTTCTGTAAAAAGCCGAGAAGCTCAAGTGGAATATGAAGTGATTTCGGAAGAACCAGTAGTAGAAGAAAAAGAAAATAAAAAATTTGGAAAATTTCTTATTGCACGTTCTAAGCCAAAAATGGAAAAGACAAATGAAGTTGATATATTGGCAACCCCTGTGAAGTCATCAAAATTTGCTTTTAAAGATTCCTCTCAAACCTCAAAGTATAGTGAAAACTTAAAATATAAGAATCTGCTAGCAGAAAAAAAACATCAATTAGAGTTAGAAAAGTTAAAGATGAAAAAGCTTGAACTTAAGATCAAACAACGTAAACATTTGAGTCTTTCAAAAAATTCTATTGCCTATAAATTTCTAGTTTTTTCTATTGCTTTGGTAATTTGCGCAGTAACGATAACCATTGCAACAAAGCAAATAGTCAATATTTTTAGGGTAGAGCCTAAGAGTGCAGAGTCGATTGTAATTGTTCCAGAAGTCAAAGAAGCTGATGAAGGAAAAGATTTAGCTGAATAAACATTTTTAGCATCTTCGTCATTTGTTTTTTAATGTCGAGATATCCGATATTTTTTTAAAATTTCGTCGGGAAGATAAGAGAGTTTCATGGCGCGT